>CALVEX010000095.1 GCA_944326655.1 Candidatus Gastranaerophilales bacterium
TCTTTCCGGATGCGGTAAAAAAAGGTATTGACGGGTTTTTAACAATACGCATGGAAGATATGTTCTATGCAATGATTAATGCGATAAAAGAACTCGATACACGTATTACAGCACTTGAAAAGGAAAATCAGCAGCTTAAAGAGATTCTGAAACAAGTTCAGAATGACGATCAGGCTTTGAAAGTTATTTTAAAACAAGTTCAGAATGACAATAAAGAGTTGAAGTCACTCCTCAAGCAGTCTCAGGAAGACAATAAAAAGCTTGAGACGCGTTTAAAAGCGCTTGAGGCAAAAGTTAAATAAAACAGCAGGTTGGGGTTTAGACCCCAACAGAAGCCAAAGCTACTGTCATTGCGAGGGAGCACAAGCGGCCGTCGCAATCGCATACTTGCAAAACCTCACCCCCCCCTCTCCTTAAAAGGAGAGGGAGTAGAGAAGCGTTCTCTCTCCTCGGAAGAGAGTTAGAGAGAGCTGGTTTAGGAAGATAGGAAGATAGGAAGATAAGAAGGTAAGAGGGTAGGCTGTTATCGGCGGACAGAGCCCGCGTAACGAAACATGTCATTGCGAGGGAGTGTAACGACCGTCGCAATCGCAAAGTTGTAAATCCGACGGTAATGCGATTACCACAGCACTGCGTGCCTCGTAATGACAATAACTAGCGTCCGATACCCATCCTTCCCTATCCGGAGAATATTTTATTTATAAATACAAAATTTATTGACTGCTTTCACAAATCCGTTGTTATCAACAGTATCAGTTATATAATCGGCACATTCTTTTAATTCCGGAGTGGCATTTCCCATTGCAACTTTTATACCGCCGGATTTTAAAAGCTCAATATCGTTGTTCTGATCGCCTATTGTCAAAACTTCATCCTTTTTTATCCCCCATTGACCGCATAAATATTCAACTGCGCAGGATTTTCTTGCGTCTTTATTAGAAATCTCACAGAAATAAGGAGTTGATTTAACAATATAAAGCTCGGGATATTTCTTGCTTAAATAATCTACCCAGCCTGTTACCGTATCAGCATCACCGTATTTTATTGCAAGAATTTTGTTTACGTTTTTAATCTCCAAACTGTCAAAAGGACAGACTGTATAATCAATATACCTTGCATCAGTGTATTGTTTGATTATATCATCATCTTTTTCAACATACAAAACATCATCCATATAAAGATTTATATGCACATTATTATCTTTTGCCCATTTTATAATCTCTTTTGCGTGTTCTGTGTCTAAATCCTTACGGTAAAAAACTTTTCCGTCTTTCCTGTTCTCTTTAATTAACCCGCCCTGATAAGAAACTATAGGAGTGTCAAGCCCTAAATCATCAGCAAGAAAAGTTGTTGCCCTGTGCATTCTGCCTGTTACGAGTACAACTTTCACACCGCTTGCGCAAAGATTTTTTACACACTCTTTCACTTCCGGAGTAAACCCGCCGAAGTCCCAATTTAAAATTGTGCCGTCTATATCTGTTGCTACCATTTTAATTTTTCTGCTGTCAGACATAATTTTACCTCTTAATCCCTGCCCTCAACAATGCACAGAGAGTCTTTGCATCATTAATTACTCCGGTTTGAACCATTTTCAAAACATCACTAACAGGATATTCAAAAGCTTCAATAATTTCACCTTCATCCGGATGACAGCGCGTAAATTCCAAATCTTCCGCTTTATATAAATATAATTTTTCATCGCTGTAGCCGGGAGAAGTGTACACATAACCGAGCGGCGTCCATGTGTTTGCGCAATATCCCGTTTCTTCTTCAAGCTCGCGTTTTGCAGCTTCAAACGGAACTTCGCCGGCTTCAAGTTTTCCCGCCGGAAGTTCAAACATAACCTCTTTCAAAGGATATCTGAACTGTTTGACAAGGAGAATTTTATCATCTTTAACGGCTAAAATTACGACACCGCCCGAATGTTTAACAACTTCCCTAAAGGATTGAGCGCCTGTCGACAGTTTAACGCTGTCTTTAAAGACTTTTACCACCCTGCCCTCATATATCAATTCTGAATCTAAAGTTTTTTCAGCAAATTCCATATATTAATATTAGCATGAAAATTTTATAAAGCTCTTATTATTGATTTGATATTTATATCCGTAACTTTCAACAGCGCAACGGTTTTTGCTGTTTCATCAAGCACACCCAGCTTTTTTAACACCTCTGCGGTTTTCAAAATAAGCGTCTGGTTATTGGATTTTAACAATTCTTTAACAGCAAACACATCATCCGCGAAATCCAATGCAGTATAAACAAAAGGGCTGTTTTCATTTAATTCTTCATTTATATATTTTTCCAAATCTTTTTTATTAACGCTTTTGAAAAGTTTTTTTATGTCCTGAACTTCATTTTTTGTATCTTTATCTTCGTCAAACAGATATTCGTCATTTTCTGTCAGAACATCAAATTTTTCTTTGGCATTAAGAATAACTATTGCCCCTTTGCTGTCGTCAAAATTATGGATTAAACGTTCAAAAACATCAAACAATTCATAGTCAAACACAACCGACAGCGGAAAAATTTCCCCGAGACCGTTGATAATATTATTCAAAACCAAAAGCCCGTCAACATATCGTTCGTCAAGGAGTTCAAAAATTGTTGACAGATAAGGGATTTCTCCAGCGATATTTTCTTCCATTGCAGAATTTTTCATTGCATTAAGAATATCTCCAACCGCATTCTTATCCCCGTAAGCCGTAAGAAACTTAACAGCGGAAAGCTGTTCAAAATCATCATTACTTTTAAGTTTTTGAATTGCATTATCGTAAGATTCCCTGTCAGAACAAGCCGCAAGAGCGACAGCGCAATTATTTGCCAAATATTCGTTATCCGAATATGCATTATTTCTCAAAAACTCCAGCGCCAGCGGATCCTGAATATAACTAAAATACTTTGCGGCATAAATTTTTTCATTAACAGTTCCGTTTTCAAGTTTTTCAAGTAAAATATCCGTTAAATCCTCGTCAGCATACTTTACAAAAGCATTTATAATTACATCTTCATAAGAAGGCGAGTAATATTTCAAAAATTCCAAAAGATTTTTATAATTTGTTTCATTAACGGCGTTGTCAATTCTTTGAGCCGCATTTTGTTTTACAAAATCAAACAGAAAATCATCATTTTCGACAAGCTCTTTAAAAAGTTCCGTATCGCAATCATTGACCAGATGATTTGCAGCGGCTTCATAATCATTTTTATTTTTGCCGGTCAACTTTTTTAAATTTTCAGACATAGCATTAGCTTTCCATTGTAACATTTTAAGTTAATTTTAGTAGAAGCGAAAAATTAATCCAAATAGAATACGGTAATAACCTTATGACCTTCTTCAGCGTACTGAACGGCATTATGTAAAGTTTTACTTGTATGTGACAAGAAGCAGATTAACTGGTTACAGTCATCAATAATTTCTCTGTTGCATACTCTTGAGGCATCCGCAAGCGTCATCATCGCACGATCTGAATGCTCAACAATATTTGGCACACCGATAAGCTGGTTTTGAACATCAGAAGGCTGCTGGCCGATAGTTTGCGGTAAAATAACTTTTAATTTATCCGGATTAGCCTTCATAGCACCGCGTATAGCCGCCGCATTTGTCCCTGAAGATCCGCCGGATGTTATAATTATATTACCTTGTCTGACAAGGGCTGTTGTTAAAGTTTCAATCATCTGCTGATGTGTAATCGGCAGGTTGCGGCTCCCGATTATTGCAATTCTTTTTGCCGACTGCTGAATTGTCGCAAGCTCCATTGCAAGCTCATCTACCGTATCCGGTGAATCTGACGCCACAGTGTCCATATCTTCATCTATTGGCACCATAATTGAATTTTGTTTTTCTTTGTTTTCGTCTTCAGACCCCATAAATACATTAATATCGTCAGTTTTCACCATTTTTCTCACTTTCTGATTGCAATCTACACATTTTTAGTTTATGCTGATTATAGCACAAAAATTTTATTTTGGGAAGGGATATGGAAAATATACTTGATAATCTTAATAAGGAACAAAGAGAAGCTGTGCAAACCGTCGAAGGGCCTTTACTTGTTCTTGCCGGCGCAGGCAGCGGAAAAACAAAATTACTTACCTCAAGAATAGCTTATTTGATACAAAATGGCGTAAGACCGCGGAATATTTTGGCTGTAACATTTACCAACAAAGCGGCTAAGGAAATGAAAGAACGTCTTGGAAATATATTAGGAGAAAATGTCGTCAAATACATGTGGGTCGGAACTTTCCACGGAATTTGCGGAAGAATTTTAAGAGAAAATATTGAAAATTACAGTTTCCAGTCCGGCAAAAGACTTGATAAGAATTTCACAATTTACGATGAAGCGGACTCTAATGCCGTAATTAAACAGGCAGTAAAAAAATTAAATCTTGATGATAAAGTTTATGCCCCGAAACTTGTTAAGGCAGTAATTTCAAATGCAAAAAACAAAATGCAGGATGCATATACTTTTGCAACATTTGCAAGAGATTTCAAGTCCCAAAAAATTGCCGCTATTTATGAAGAATACGAAAATTCTTTAAATAATAACAATGCAATAGATTTTGACGATATGCTTCTTTTAACCGTAAAACTTCTCGAGCAATGCAAAGAAGTCCGCCAGTTATATTATGACAGATTTCAGCATATTCTGGTTGACGAGTTTCAAGATACTAACATGGCGCAATACAAGCTTATTAACATGCTTTATACAAACCTTGAGGCTGAAATCCCGGATGAACGTTCGCTTTGCGTTGTCGGAGATGTTGACCAGTCTATTTACAGCTGGAGAGGCGCGGATTACACAATTATTCTGAATTTCCAAAAAGATTTTAAAAAGACAAAATTAATCAAGCTTGAACAGAATTACCGTTCGACAGCGAATATTTTGAATGTCGCAAACGCAATTATTGAAAATAATACGGAGCGTGTGGATAAAGTTCTTTATTCAAACAAAGGCGAAGGCGAGTTGATAGACTACTTTGAGGCTCAGGATGAGGCCGATGAGGCGAACTTTATCGCAAGCCGTATAAAACAGGATTCAGGCGGGGATTATAACAGATATGCCGTTTTATACAGAACAAATTCACAGTCCCGTGCAATAGAAGAAGCCTGCATGGCCGCCGGTATTCCTTATAAAATTTACGGAGGCCTGAAATTCTACGACCGGAAAGAAATTAAAGATATTATTGCATATTTACGTTTAATCTATAATACCGACGATTCCCAAAGCTTCAGGCGTATAGTAAACGTCCCGAAACGTGCAATAGGCGACACTACAATAAAAAATCTTGCTGATTTTGCAGATAAAGAAGATATAAGCCTTTTTGCGGCATGCCAGCGGATTGAAGAAGCGATTGAAATTCCGCCCCGTACAAGAGCAAAATTAAGGGATTTTTCACAGTTGATTTTGAAATTTAAAGATGCCCAGAATTCTTATTCGCTTCAGGAATTTGTAACTCTTGTGATAGAAAAAACAGGTTATCTGGCAGAATTACAGATGCAGAATACTCCTGAAAGCGAAGCAGATATTGAAAACTTGCAGGAACTTGTAAACGTGGCAGGCGAATTTGTACCGGAAGAACAGGAAAACGCGCTCGGAGAATTTTTACAGCAGGTAGCTCTTGTTTCAGATACAGATGCCCTTGAAAATATCAGCAACAATGTAACCCTTATGACCCTGCACTCTGCAAAAGGTCTGGAATTTCCCGTAGTATTTCTTGCCGGATGCGACGAAGGTGTTTTCCCTCACCAGAGAACATTTAACAGCCCGTCAGAACTTGAAGAAGAACGACGGCTGATGTATGTAGGGGTTACACGTGCTGAAGAAAAACTTTATTTAACATCCGCAAAACGACGCCAGATGTGGGGAGAATACAAATATTACAATCCTTCAAGATTTATTGAAGAAATCCCGCGCCAGTTGTTGAATTCTATCGGGTTTGAAGGCTCGACAAGCGGAACATCAACTTTCCAGAATGCAGTATCACGCGCAAAAACAGGTTTTTCACCACGCTCACAATCTTCTAATACTTCATCAGGCGGCCGTAATAGTTCCGACTTTTCTTATTCTGCGGCTCAGGCTGACAATTACGGATATGTAAAACCGTCATCGGGTTTTGGAAAAGGTTTTGTAGCTCCGACACGCGGTCTTGCAACAGGCAATTCGCAATCCGACAGGCAAAGACAAAATTCTACTTACGAGCAGCAACCAAGAAAAACTCCATCGCGCACAATACTTGTAAAATCAAAAGAAAACAAACAACGCGATGAAGAGAAAGTAAAAGAGTTCTTTAAAGATAATGCAATAAAAAGAATGCTTGAAGAAAAGAAGCAAAAAGAACGCCTTCAACAGCAAGCAGAAGCCGAACGCCAGAAAAAAATGGAAACCCCGATTGAATATGTTTTTAATGAGGGAGAAAGAGTTTTCCATGACAAACTCGGTATAGGGCATATAAAAGAAGTTACGCAGGTAGGCGACAGCATGATGTACACAATTGATTTCGGTCGTCAGGGTGTAAAAGCTATGGATGCAGCTTATGCTAAATTGAAAAAGTTTTAAATGTATCGGCTAAAAAGCATTTTTACATCGTCCATATTCCGCGTAGCGAAAAAGAAAGTCTCGTCATTTGACAAGACTTATAAATATACATTTACCCCACACCTTTTATAACATAAAAAATTTTTTTTGTCAACACGTTAATAAAAAAAATTTTATTCTTGTTATAACAGGTGTCATTAATGTGCTTCTTTAAGCACAACAATAGTGTCTTCTATCTCTGTTCTCAGATACTCAAGCTGCTGGTCAATTACATTATCATTATATAGATACCCGGCTCCGGCATATGCCATATAAGGTCTGTATTTTTCAGCCTCCGCACGCAAAGTTGCAACAGAATTGGTGTACGTTGAAAGCTCCATGAGCTTTTGAAACGAAACATAACTGCTTTCCGGTTGACCTTCATATTTATTGCGCAGATATTCCGCTGTTTTGGTAAAGAAAAATGCTTTTGCATTAAACAATTGAACGCTGTCACGGTTTTCAATACACAAAAGAAGATTTTCCAATTGCGGCAGAATTTCATTTATATCATTAAGATACGGAGATGTTTTATTATCCTTTAATATAATATTCACAAACGCAGGATTGTCGCGCGGAACAGGTTTTATTTCATCAGCGGAATTAAAATCCTTTGATTCTTCAAAAAGAGGTTTGGTTGATTTGGGATCGCTTGTTTTGTAATTTTTTGAAATATCAGGCAGAGTGCCTACATATCCTTTTCCCTCGTTATCAAAGTCTTTAGCACTATCTTTCTTAAACCCCCATCCAAAACAGGAACAGGTGCCGAGAATTATTGCCAAACCCAAAACAGCTAACTTTTTCATACCATAATTATAATGATATCAGAGGAAAAATCATCATTTGTTTAATTTATTTGTAATAAAATTATGTTTGTGTTAAATAATTATTATTTATTTAGGGTATAAGGATAATTCTATGAAAGTTGTAATATTAGCAGGAGGGCTGGGAACACGTTTGAGTGAAGAGACCAGAATGGTTCCGAAGCCTATGGTTGAAATTGGCGGGAAGCCGATTTTATGGCATATTATGAAGATTTATTCCCATTACGGATTTAATGAATTTGTCATTTTAACAGGATATAAATCCCATATCATAAAAGACTATTTTGTCCACTATTACCAGCAATACTCGGATATTACGGTTGATATGGTTAATAATACCGTAGACATTCACAGAATGCAGACAGAGCCCTGGAAAGTTACAATGCTGTACACCGGCCAAGACACAATGACCGGCGGGCGTATAAAAAAAGCTCAGGAATATATCGGGAATGAAAGGTTTCTGTTGACTTATGGAGACGGCGTTGCAGATATTGATATAAACAAACTTATTTCATCACATGAAGCATCAAAAAAATCAGTAACAATGACAGCTGTACAGCCTTCCGGCAGGTTCGGCGCATTAGTTATAAAAGAAGATAATATTATAACTTCCTTTAAAGAAAAACCCGCAGGGGATGAATCCTGGATTAACGGAGGATTTTTTGTTTGTGAGCCGGAAGTTTTTGACTACATCCCGCAAGGAGATGACGTGATATTTGAAAAGGCTCCGTTGGAAAACCTTGCAAAAGATAAAAAACTTAACGCCTATAAACACAGCGGATTTTGGCGCCCCATGGATACGTTAAAAGACAAAAATGATTTAACGGAAATGTGGAAAGATGATAAAGCGCCATGGGCTGTTTGGAATACCGGAGTTTCCAGATGAAGAAAAAATATATAATATGGGCTCCAAAATATTGCAAAAGCAACGGAGTAAAAGTTTTGTATAAATTACATGATATGCTTTGTGAAAAAGGCTATGATGTTTATATGTTTGCACCTCCGTCGGAATATAAATGCAGATATATTTCACATATTACAAGACAAATGAGAAAAAATGACATTGTAATATACCCCGAAATAGTTGTCCATAACCCGCTGCAATTTCAAAATGTCGTAAGATATGTCTTATATTATCCCGGTAAAAACGGCGGAACAAAAAAATATGATGATTATGAATTAAAATTTACTTACCATGAAGTTTTCTACCCGGGAGCAGATAAACTCCCTGTTTCAACTCTTGATACAAAAACTTTTTACAAAGACGATACTAAAAAAGACAAAGACTGCTACTTTGTATATAAAGGCGGAAAATGGAAAGATATTCCGGAATTTAATAACATGATTGAAATCAATATGAGTTACCCTGCTACAAAAGAAGAACTTGCAAATTTATTAAGAGAAACAAACACACTCTATTCTTTTGATGATTGTACACAGCTTTTGGACGAAGCTGTACTTTGCGGCTGTAATGTTAAAATAGTCAGAGAAAACGGATTTGAAGATTTTCACAGCACATACGAAGAACAGTTAAAAGATGCTGACAAATATTTTGATAACTTTATTGAAAAAACACAGCTCATGAACTATAAAGGAAAAATCAGAAAACCTACAATTTCATACAGAATTCTTTATGCAAAGAAAGATATAAAATTATTCATTTATAAATATATTAAAAAAGATCAAACAAAATTCAGTTCACATTTCCAGAAAAAATATACACATCTTACAAGGGAAGATAAAGTAAAATAACAGAGGGTGTAAATGATAACAGATATTTATAAAAATAAAAAAGTATTTGTAACGGGTCATACCGGTTTTAAGGGAAGCTGGCTTTCAATATGGCTTGCAAAACTCGGAGCAAAGGTCTGCGGATACTCTCTTGAGCCGAATACAAATCCTTCTATGTTCAGAGAATTAAACATTGCAGACAGAATAGAAAAATCCGTGACAGGAGATATTCTTGACGTTAATAAATTAGAGCAGACAATGAAGGATTTTGAGCCGGAAATTGTTTTTCACCTTGCAGCCCAGCCGCTTGTCAGACTTTCATATTCCGAACCTGTTCTCACCTATCAAACAAATGTAATAGGTACATTGAATGTACTGGAAGCAGCAAGAAAAACTCCTTCCGTTAAAGCTTTTGTAAATGTTACAACTGACAAATGCTACGAAAATAAAGAAGTTAAAAGAGGTTATACCGAAGATGACCCTATGGGCGGGTATGATATGTATTCATCCTCAAAAGGATGCGTGGAAATAATGTCCTCATCTTACCGCCGTTCATTTTTACAGGAAGAAAATACTTATGCTATGGCAACGGCCAGAGCCGGCAATGTGATAGGTGGAGGCGACTGGGCGCTTGACAGGCTTATTCCAGATTGTATAAGAGGAATTAACAAAGGTATTGATATTGAGATTAGAAACCCGGTTGCCGTAAGACCCTGGCAGCATGTTCTTGAACCTTTGTCCGGCTATCTTTTGTTAGGAGAAAAACTTTTAACGGAGGGCAAGAAATTTGCCGACGGATTTAATTTTGGCCCTGATGAAGAAAGTGTCCTGACAGTTGCTGAGGTCGCTAAAAAACTTACTGAAATTTACGGCAAGGGCAGAGTTGTTGTCGGAGAAAAAAGTCCTTTGCATGAGGCGGGACTTTTAATGCTTAACATAGAAAAAGCAAAAAAAATTCTGGACTGGACTCCGACATATAATGCACACCGGGCCTTGGAAAAAACAGTTGACTGGTATAAAAATTTTTATGCCAAAGATACAAATATGAACGAATACACATTAAATCAAATCAAAGAATACGAGGAAAATATAAAGTGGAACAAGAATTACGCAATAAAGTAAAAGAAGCCGCAAAAGAATATTACAGGAAAGTTTACGGGGAAAAAAGAGTATTTGATTATATACCTCCAAGCGGGAAATTGCTCGGAGAAGAAGAACTTTTGAACATGATTGATGCCTCGCTTGACATGTGGCTGACAGCAGGAAGATTTAACAGGGAATTTGAAAGCAAATTTGCGAAATATATGGGTGTAAAATATGCACTGTCAACAAATTCAGGTTCAAGCGCTAATTTGCTGGCATTTTCTGCCTTAACTTCACATAAACTCGGTGACAGAGCGCTTAAAAAAGGGGATGAAGTTATCTCAGTTGCCGCCGGATTTCCGACAACGATTAATCCGATTATACAAAACGGTATGATTCCAGTGTTTGTCGATTGTGAAGTCGGAACATACAATATTGATGCGGATAAAATAGAAGAAGCAATTACTCCGAAAACTAAAGCAATATTTCTTGCTCATACCTTAGGCAACAGCTATGACCTTGATAAAATTATGCAGCTTGCCGAAAAATATAACCTCTGGGTTATAGAAGACAGCTGCGACGCCTTAGGCGGAGAATATAAAGGTAAAAAAATCGGAACAATCGGTCATATAGGAACATTCAGCTTTTATCCCGCCCACCACTTAACTATGGGCGAAGGCGGAGCTGTTATTACAAACGATCCGTTATTATACAAAATAATTATGTCATTCAGAGACTGGGGAAGAGATTGCTGCTGTCCGCCCGGTAAAGACGGAGTCTGCGGAAAAAGATTTTCGCAAAAGCTTGGTAATCTCCCATTTGGTTATGATCATAAATATACCTATTCACATGTCGGTTACAATCTGAAAATCACTGACTGGCAGGCTGCCTTAGGCTGTTCCCAAATAGATAAATTAGACGGTTTCTTGGAAATCCGCCGCAGAAATGCGGAATTATTAACCGAATTACTTTCGGATTTGAAAGACTACTTAATTTTGCCTGTGGTAAAAGAAGGGGTAAAACCCTCATGGTTTGGCTACTTAATATCGGTAAAAAAAACCGCTCCGTTTCCAAAACAGCAAATGGTAGAATACTTAGAAAATCATAAAATCGGAACACGCCAGCTGTTTGCAGGAAATATTCTGAGACAGCCCATGATAGTTGACAACGATGTAGATTTCAGAATAGGTAATTCAAAAATTATTAATTCAAAAGAATTAACGGAAAAACATTACAAATTGCTGCCAAATACCGAATTTATAATGAATAATACCTTCTGGACCGGTACATTCCCCGCACTGGGAGAGGAAGAAATAAGGAGAATTTCCGATACAATCCACAACTTTGTAAAGGAGTATAAAAAGTGAAGAAAAAAATACTTCTTACAGGCGGAACAGGATTTATCGGGCGAAATATAATAAGATGCCTTTTCAGTAAATATGATATTACAGCTCCGAAACGTTCAGAATTAAATGTTACAGACAAGGAAAGCGTTGATAATTACCTGAAGGACCGGACATTTGACATACTTCTGCACTGTGCTATACTTACCCCCGGCAGAAATGCAAATGACAGAGAGGACGATATTCTTGACTACACTATGCGCGGTTTGCTGAATTTCAAGGAGCACGAAAATGAATTTGAAAAAATAATTTACATAGGTTCAGGTGCCGAATTTGATAAATCCTATGATATAGTAAATGTGAAAGAAACAGATTTAGGCAGACGAATTCCAAAAGACCCCTATGGTTACGGGAAATATATTCTTACACAAATTGCACGTAATTCAAAAAATATTTATAATTTAAGAATTTTTGGCTGCTACGGCCCTCAGGAGCAGGAGCGGAGATTTATAAGATCTGCCGTTACGGATTGCATTAATAACAGACCGGTTACAATCAGACAGAACTGTATTTTTTCTTATATCTTTGTGGAAGATTTGATAAAAGCTGTTGACTGGCTGATTAATAATGAGGCACAATATCATGATTACAATATTTGTGATACTAATTCGTATTCACTTGAGGATTTGGCCCGAATCATATCCGCGCAAATGAATAACCAAAACGGTATTCAAATATTAAAAGAAGGTTTGAATAATGAATATACCGGTGATAATTCAAGATTTATTACGGAAGTAAAAGATTTTAAATTTACACCTATAGAACAGGGAATTAAACAGGAAATAGAATGGGTAAGGAGTATAACGA
>CALVEX010000096.1 GCA_944326655.1 Candidatus Gastranaerophilales bacterium
TCGTTCTTCTTGATGTAACCCCGTTGACTTTGGGTATTGAAACATTAGGCGGCGTTATGACTCCTCTTGTTCCAAGAAACACAACAATCCCTGTTTCTAAATCTCAAGTATTCTCAACTGCAGAAAACAACCAGACAGCCGTTGATATTCACGTACTTCAGGGCGAAAGACCAATGGCTAAAGATAACAAATCTTTAGGTATGTTCAGACTTGACGGTATTCCGCCGGCAATGAGAGGTTTGCCGCAAATCGAAGTTACATTCGATATCGATGCTAACGGTATTGTAAACGTTTCAGCTAAAGATAAAGCTACTAACAAAGAACAAAAAATTACTATTACAAATTCTTCTAACCTTTCAGAAGCCGATATTGATAAAATGGTTAAAGAAGCAGAAGCTAACGCTGCTGAAGATAAGAAGAAAAAAGAAGAGGCTGAAATTAAAAACAATGCCACAAGTTTAATCGGTTCTGCTGACAGAATTGAAAAAGACTTTGAAGGCAAAATCGATTCTGCTGATAAGTCAAAACTTGACGAACAAAAAGCTGCATTACAAAAGGCTTTGGATGAAAACAAACCTGTTGACGAATTAAAAAAATTATCGGATGAATTGCAGCAGACAATGTTCGGTATTTCACAAAAAGCCTATGAAGCTGTTCAAAAAGAAGAACAGTCTACAGCTAATTCTGAAAACGCATCTTCAACAACTGAAGATAAAAAAGACGATGATGTAATTGATGCCGAATACACTAAAGAATAGTGCTACGCACGTAGATATGAATAATCTAAACACCTTAAAAAGACGGACTGAATAAAGTCCGTCTTTTTAATCTATTAAAGCTGTATAGTCAGATATAAATTTAAAATATTACGAAATGTAAACTTGGATTTAAAAATGCGCTGCCGGCCTGTCAATTATTCGTCTGAATTCGTTTTTATATAAGTATAGGGAAAGGACGGTAATTATGAGTATTACGGTTAAGGAACTGTATCAATATGACCCTAATATATAAAAAGACCGCAAATAGCGTAGGAGGTACTTATTGGTTAATGATATTCAGTACGGGAAAAATTTTTCAAATGAAACTTATGATAGAGCGCAAAAATATTTGAGCGATCAAATAAAACAACCTAAAAGTCTTGCGGATTTAAAACGTAATGCAAATTTAAAGTTCAGACAGGTTCAGCTTGCACGGGCTCAGGGTGATTTGGAACTTGCCGCAATTCTTGCATACGAACATCAGCGGATAATTCAGGATATAAATAATTATTATAACTAGGAGAGTTTTTAACTTTTAAATTACAATATAATTTTTCAAAATTTCATCCTGAAAAGATTTCGGCAGTTTATCAAATTCGTGGATA
The DNA here is from genome assembly GCA_944326655.1 of Candidatus Gastranaerophilales bacterium. Classification (GTDB taxonomy): domain Bacteria; phylum Cyanobacteriota; class Vampirovibrionia; order Gastranaerophilales; family Gastranaerophilaceae; genus Stercorousia. Next base: position 1,364 of record CALVEX010000096.1, read on the forward strand.
TCAACAATGAAGGGGATATTGCTTTCGGATAATAATTCTTTCAGTTCATATAAATACTTGTCTTTTGAATTGAAATTCTTTACAACCAAATCCAGATCGCTTCCGGAATGCGCATCTCCGTTCAGCCTGCTTCCGTAAGCCCAGATTTCCGCATCCGGACAGTAAGATTTTAAAATATCTTTCAACATTTTCAGATATTCAGGTTTTATAAAAAGCTCACTCATTTTCAATAACTTCTTTCAAATGATTTACATCTTTCAAAAAATCGTCAATTAAAAGCAAAGTTTCTTCTGCAAATGCTTTTCCGTAATCGTGAGCTGTGTTATTTCTATTATCTCTGTATTTAAACCAGCGATTTACTTCATCTTCATTTAATAAAGAGTGCTTATGTGCTTCTCTGAATACATCTTTGAAAGTTAGCGTGTCAACAGCTTTTTTACCGGCAAAATACGGAGTAATTTTTTTTCTTAACAATTTCCCACATTGCTCAAGTGTCATTTCAAAACTTTTCACAAGAGAATTTCTATACATTTCATAGTCAATTGTTCCTTCCTGTACCGATTTGATACAGGTGTAAGATCTTTCCAATGTTGCTATGCATTTTTCAAGATATTCGGTATTTATCATAAATTACCCGGTTTATATTTTTGCCAGCTGCAGGTAGTAATCGTTTGCTCTTTCAAACTTGTGAGCAGCATTAAACAATCTGGCCTCCTGCAATTGCGGAGCAAGAATTTGCAATCCTATCGGCATTCCGTCTTTATCAAATCCTGCCGGTACACTCAATCCCGGAATTCCTGCAAGGTTAGCGGAAATTGTTGCAATATCGGTTAAATACATCGCAAGAGGATCTGAAGCTTTTGCACCGAGATCAAATGCAGTATTCGGACAGGTTGGCGAAATTAAAATATCAACTTTTTTGAATGCCTCTTCAAAGTCTCTGGTTACCAATGCTCTCATCTGCTGTGCTTTTTTGTAATATGCATCATAGTATCCTGATGATAATGCGTAAGTTCCAAGCATTATACGACGTTTAACTTCAGGTCCGAATCCTTCTGCACGAGTTTTTGTGTACATTTCTAATAAGTTTTTAGCATCAGGAGTTCTGTAACCGTATTTTACACCATCGAAACGTGCTAAGTTTGAAGAACATTCAGCTGTTGCTAAGATATAGTAAATACCTATTGAATGTTTTAAGTTTGGTAATGAAATTTCAACAATTTCAGCAC
>CALVEX010000097.1 GCA_944326655.1 Candidatus Gastranaerophilales bacterium
AAACTTTTCTTTTTCTGGCTGCTTCAGATTTGCGTTTTCTTTTTACGCTCGGTTTTTCGTATCTTTCACGTTTTTTAACTTCTGAAAGGATACCGGCTTTTTGAATTTTTTTCTTGAAACGTCTGAGAGCGCTTTCAATTGATTCGTTTTCGCCAACTTTAACTTCTGCCATTTGTATTTTCACCACCTTTATGGTCTTTTAGTAATACTATACGTTTATTATACAAGAAAAAATTTTTAATTTCAAGCTGTTTTATTTGGGACTTATATACCTTTTGTTTTTAACAGATTGACAAAATCGGAAAAATCGTAAATAATAAACCTAGCTGATTAAATCAAGAGGAGTTTTGTTATGAAAAAAGACAAGAAGCTGAGAATTGCCCCCCCCCCGCAAGTGTGCCGCTTGACCCGCCACATAAAAGACTAAACATATTTGTTAACGGCATTCCAAACGGAGACGTCTCTGTCATTCTGAACTTGTTTCAAAATCTAATTAATAGATGCCAGGAGGTCAAGAAGGCAGGAAGACAAGCTGGTATCAGTGAGCGCAGCTCAAATGAAATAATATTCCCTCGCCCCGGCGAATTGACCTTCGTGAGGGAGAGGGAGAATTTCTTAGCGAACATATGTGAGCATAGAACCCTCCCCTTCACTTCCTCCTGTCTTGCCCGCTTTGCGATAAACGGGTACGGCTCCGCCTTCACCCTCTGCAAAGCGGGCGTTCCCCTCAAGGGAGGGGACATGGAACGCGTTCAGTTGATACCTGCATTCACTCTTGCCGAGGTCTTAATCACCCTCGGCATCATCGGGATCGTTGCAGCGATGACAATGCCCAATATTGTGAGAAATTACAGAAACAAAGTTTTGAAAGAGCAGTTTAAAGTTGCTTATTCACTTGTCAATCAAGCAGTGCAACGTATGAGTATAGATAATCCGGATCTTATGAACACATACTGCGGCACAAGTTATAGCGGAAGCACTTCTGATAAAAACACTCTTTTTGCTGAAGACTTTTCTAAATATTTTGATGTAGTAAAAGACAATACACTCGCTACCGGGAATGAAAGCTTTAAGAATATATACGGGAAAGACCTAAATCAGCCTAACTACAAAAAATATTCAAAGCCACCAGATAATAACGGTTATAATGACGGCAGCTTCGTAATAAAAAACGGAATGATTATATTGAATGGTTACTGCTGGCTTGGAGCACAATATAAAAAAGGACAGCGTGTAGAATTTCTGGTTGATACAAACGGACTTAAAGGCCCGAATGCAATGGGTTACGACTTGTTTTACTTCTGGATTGATGAGAAAAACCAACTTGTTACATGCCCGCAAATAGGTGACAGACCACAATATTGTAATTTTTTAACAGAAGACACAACAGGTGCACATAATGGTGTTAATTGCTCAACTTTTGCATTAAGAGACCAATTTCCTCATGATGAAACAAAACCGTATTGGGAAAGTCTGCCTTAAGCTGTTAATGTGAAAATCTGATAAATCTCTTCATCGGAAAGTTCAGTGATTATCTTTTCGCCTTCATAGACTGCAAGATCTGCGAGTTCTTTTTTAGACTTAAGCATTTCATCAATCTTTTCTTCAAAAGTTCCGAGAGTTATCATTCTGTGAACCATAACATTTTTGTCCTGGCCGATACGGTAAGTTCTGTCTGTTGCCTGGTCTTCAACCGCAGGATTCCACCATAAGTCATAATGAATTACATTAGTAGCACTTGTAAGATTTAAACCTGTACCGCCTGCCTTCAAAGAAAGAACCATAACTTTTGCATCATCGTCATTTTGAAAGCGGTGTATTAAATCTTCTCTTTGCGGAACAGTCAGCGACCCATGGAAAAACAAGGGTTCAGTAGAACATTCATCCGGAATTACTTTGCACAAAATATCTCCCATTTCTTTGTACTGGGTAAATATAAGAGTTTTTTCATTATTGTCAAGAATACTTTGTACTGTTGAAATACATTTGTCCATTTTGCCTGACAGCTCTTTGCTCATCTCTCCGCCTTTTAAAAACTGGTAAGGATGATTGCAAATCTGCTTCAAAGCCGTAATAAGTTTGAATATGTTGCCGCGTCTGTTAATTCCCGTAAAGCCGGAAATTTTTTCCATCATTTCGTTAAGAGTTTTTTCATATAAAACTGCCTGCGGTTTAGAAAGATAGCAATAATCGTTGATAACCATTTTTTCAGGCAGATCAGTAATAACGTGCTTGTCTGTTTTTAAACGTCTCAAAACAAACGGCGAAACAGACATTTTTAACTTTGCAGCACGGGAATTTTCTTTAAAGCGCTCGATAGGAATTGCATAACTCTTTTGGAATTCTCTCAATGTGCCAAGATATCCCTGATTTATAAAATCAAATATTGACCACAATTCTGTAAGCCTGTTTTCAACCGGAGTACCTGTCATCGCAATCTTTATGTCCGACTTAAGCATTTTAACTGCAAGAGTCTGAGCTGTATCCGGATTTTTAATATTCTGAGCCTCATCAACAATTATCATCCCCCAGACATTTTTCTTTAATTCCTCAACATCTATTCTCATAATTGCATATGTCGTAAGAATTACGTCGTGTTTTAAATCAAGCTGCCTTTCCGCTCCATGGTAAATAACAGCGTCAAGAGAAGGTGCAAACATCTGAAGCTCTTTCATCCAGTTGCCCATCAATGTTGTCGGACAGATAACAAGAACCGGTTTGTCAAGCTTGTTTTCTTCCTTTAGTTTTAAAATAAGACTGATTACCTGAATAGTTTTACCAAGCCCCATATCATCAGCCATACATGCTCCAAAGCCCTTAGAAATATTTGTCCAGAGCCATTTTAAACCTGTCTGCTGATAAGGTCTCAATTCACCCTTCAAAGCTGCAGGCGGAGTAACCTCAACAGGCTTGTTAAAATCCTGAATAACTTTGGCAAATGCTTCATCATAATCAAAATCATACTGTGCAAGCTGTCCGGACATAGAAGCATGAATAAGTTCCATTCTCGACATTGACTTAAGATTAGCCTTTGCAATTTGTTCAAAAAGTTTTTTAGTATCTTCCTTGTCCACAAGAACATATTTATTCTTATATTTTATAAGTCCGTTCTGCCCTTCAACAAGTTTGTTAAATTCATCAACGGATAATTTTTCATTGCCTATTGCAATTTCATAAGAAAAATCCAAAATATCATCAAGAGAAATTTTTGATGAAGAATTGTTATTAAATATGTCAGCAAGTTCTTTTGAACGTGAGGTTTTAACCCTTGCATTTATAGAGGCACGCGGAACAACAATATTTGTTAATTCTTTCGGCAGAATAACTTCAATCTGTGCTTTTTGAAGATAATAAGCCGTCTTTGTAATAATTTGATAGACCTGATTTAAGTCAAGATCAAGATAAAGTTTTTCCTCATCCTCAAACAAATCTTCCAATTCCGGCATGTACCTTATTGCATAATTAAGCTGTTTTTCCACAATTCTTGCAATATCCGATGAATTTGCGCCAAAAACTTCCTCATCAGTGTATAATCTGTCAATCAGCACATCTTCATCCGTTTTTCTGTTTTTAATATAAACTTTTAATCTGAACAGCTCCTGATTTTCCAGTTTATCAATTTTAAAGAACGGTATAACATCATATTTGCCGAGATAAAGTTCGTCAAACCACTGCGCAAAGCTTTCCGCAATATCATGCCCTTTCATAACGGCACGCTGCTCAAGATCCTTTATCATATATGTTCCGGATTTTACATCCTTAAATTTATATGCTTTAATCCCTAAAAATTTATAAATTACATAATTAAGGTAATTATAGATAAAATCGTTAATAAAGTTTTTAGGTTTTTCTCCTTTTATAAAAAGGTGATCAGGAATATTTTCTTCAAACTGGTTTATAATTCTTGCAAGCTGCTGTGAGTTAATAATAGGTTCATATACTATTTTAAACATTGTTCCATGTTTTTTTATCGTCGGAATAAAATACAGTTTTTCAATAAGCTTCATAACAAAATATGTAAGCTTATTAAGATAAATAAAAGTAGGTGTGAGAGATTCCAAATCAACGACATTGCCAAACCCGCCGAAATAGTCCATTACAAGGTCTAAGCTCATTGAATATCCGACCTTGTCATCCATAACTTCGGATTTGAAACGGAACAAAGAGCCCTTTGATTTCAAATAATACTGAAAATTATTTGTGGGAGTAACAAAAAATGATAACTTGCCGTTATTGTTTACAAGATAAAAATTTGTATTTCTTGTCGGGGCATTAGGACTTAGGAAAACACCCGCAAACTCATCTTCCACAGTCTGATAAATTAAGCTTAGAGTATAGCGGAAATCTTTATTCTTGAAACCGTCAGGGTTCTCCGATAAATTAAAAAACAGTTCATCAACATTATTCTTTTTAAACGAAAAATCTATATCCAAGTTTTTAATATCAGTCATATATTTCCAGTCCAATTTATTTTAAACTGACAGATGCTATCGTAAGCATCTGTCAGAAAATTTATCTATTTAATTAACGAATCGCAATCCATTTCCGAAGGCTTCGGGATACCCATTAACTGTAATACTGTAGGAGCAATATTACATAAAGCACCGTCATCTTTTAACTGCATATCTTTTGGAGCGTTAATCAGAACAAACGGAACTTTGTTCGTAGTATGAGCTGTCTGCGGTTTACCCGTATCCGGATTTACCATAACTTCGGAGTTACCGTGATCTGCAGTCAATAACATGATTATACCGTTTTTGATACAAGCATCTGCAATTTTTCCGACACATTCGTCAACAACGTGACATGCTTTCTCTGCAGCTTCCAAAACACCTGTATGTCCTACCATATCAGGATTTGCAAAATTTACGAGTATAAAACCGTATTCAGGATTATCAATTGCTTTAAGAACATTTTTACAAACTTCAGGTGCACTCATTTCAGGCTGCATATCATAAGTCGGAACTTTAGGTGACGGAACAAGCACCCTTGTTTCATGAGGCTGAGGCTCATGAATACCACCATTAAAGAAGAAGGTAACGTGAGCATATTTTTCGGTTTCAGCAGTTCTAAACTGATGTATCCCGTTAGCCTCCAGAACATCCCCTAGAATATTTACAAGGTGCTCTTTTGGAAAAGCCACCGGGAAAGTAAAATCTTCATTATAGCTTGTCATAGTTATATAGCAAAGATTTTTAAGAACTTTTTTTCTTTCAAAACCGTCAAAATCTTTGAAATTTAAAGCTTTTGAAATTTCTCTTGCTCTGTCAGGCCTGAAGTTAATAAAAATAATTGAGTCATTATCGTGAATTCTTGATTCTTCACCGCCTATAACAGTCGGAAGAACAAATTCGTCATTGTCTCCTCTTGCATAAGAAGCTTTAACACCTTCACAAGCAGAAGATGCTTTTTCACCCTCTCCAAATAACAATGCATTGTAGCCTTTTTCAACTCTATCCCAACGATTATCTCTGTCCATAATATAGTAACGTCCAATAATTGTTGCAACAGGAGGAAGACCGTATTTCTTCAGCTCTGCTTCAACAGGTTCCAAAAATGTGCAGGCACTCTGAGGCGGAGTATCGCGGCCGTCTAAAAACGCGTGAACATAAACTTTTTTCAATCCGTTATCAGCAGCCATTTTAATTAAAGCAAGCAAATGGTCAAGCGAAGAATGAACGCCGCCGGTAGAAACAAGCCCGAAAATATGCAAAGATGAATTGTTTTCTTTTGCATGGTTCATTGCCATTAAGAAACGTTCATTTTTAAAGAAAGACCCATCTTTAATAGCCCTGTTAATTCTTGATAAATCCTGGTGAACAACGCGGCCTGCCCCTAAATTTAAGTGACCGACTTCACTGTTCCCCATCTGTCCTTCAGGAAGCCCAACATACTGACCGTCAGCGTGAATTGAAATTGTCGGATATTCCTTTTCTAATTTGTCAACATGAACAGGATGAGCAAGCTTAGTTGCATCGTATTCGGGGTGATTTTTGCTTATTCCCCAGCCGTCCATAATACATAATAATACTCTCTGTGTCATAATCTATGTCCTCTATTTATATTTCTCCACTTAAGTGGATTTTATCAGGAACAAAGAAAAATTACAATATGAAAAAATGGGACTTATATACAATCTCCTTTCCTAAATCAGGAAAGTGTTTTAACAAGGCATTATTTAATAATTCCGGGTGATAACATTCTAATTTACCCTCTGAAGTTATATTATATTTTATTATATCTACACCATATTGGTTGGGTGGATTTGTTCCGTTTGTATCAAAACCTATCTGAGCACATCTGTCAACATTATAGGTAGTTACCTCACCGGTTTCAAAGCCGTTTTCATCGCGAACCGGTGAAGAAAGAGTATGAAGTATAAAATAAGCACAGATAATTATCACAGTCGTTTTTCACTTTATACAAATTTAGAGAATTCTGTAATAGCGAATGTGCATGTTTAATTCGGGTTGCATAAACCTTTGACTGATATTTCGCAACAAGCGTCGGCAAAGTCA
>CALVEX010000098.1 GCA_944326655.1 Candidatus Gastranaerophilales bacterium
ATATTCTAAAAAATATTGTACAATAAAAACATAGAGTTGTAAATTATATTTGAGTTAACGGATTAAGAAAAATGAGTGAGTGCGATAGAGAAATTATTAAAAAAGGTTTATCTCTTTTAGAGGATAAAAATTACGAAGAGGCATTAAAGGTTTTTGAGGATGCCAAGAATTTTTACGGAGAACAAAAATCAGATGAAAATGTTTCAATTGCATTAAGTTTTTTGGGGTTGACACAGTATTTCCTTGATAAATCAAATTTTAAAGAGGCATTGAAATTTCTGGCAGATGCTGATTATATGGCGCAATATTCAAAAAATGGGACTGCAAAACTTGTTAATGAATTTGCCCGTGGAAATATTTATTTCGGTGAAGGGGTAAATAATGTTGCGATGATGCATTTTGAAAATGCAAAAAACCTTTCTCTTGAATACGGTGATGAACTTTCACTTGTGGGCTATGTTCTAACAAGAATTAAGCAATTGAGAAGCGGGCTTGATTTTTCAGCACCTGTGTCAAGCGATCCTCTTGTTTCTCTTGTTAAAATAGGGCGTTCAATCAGTGCTGTGACTGATATTGATGTTCTGTTAAGGGTTATAGCCGAAGAAACGCGGATTGCTATTCAGGCGGACAGATGTACTGTATTTTTGCTGGATAAGGAAAAGGACGAACTCTGGAGCAAAGTCGCTTTAGGTATGGACAGTCAGGAAATAAGATTTCCGGCAGATAAAGGGCTTGCGGGATATGTTGTTAAGACCGGTGAGCCTCTTAATATTCCTGATGCATATAATGACCCGAGGTTTAACCCTGACGTTGACAAAGAAACAGGCTATAAAACAAAAACCATCCTTTGCCTTCCTATTAAAAACAACAATAAAGAGATAATAGGTGCATTTCAGGTTTTGAATAAAAAAGGCGGGGTGTTCACAAAGGTTGATGAAGATTTGCTTGTGGCAATAGGGGGAAGTGCCTCTATTGCACTGGAAAATGCCCAGCTTTTCGAGCAGCAGAAAGAACTGTATAAAGAACAAAAAGAACTTTTTGAAAGTTTTATAAATACCCTTGCGGCTTCTATAGATGCCCGTGATAAGATTACGGCAGGCCACTCGGCCAGGGTAAAACTTTATGCAATGCTTCTTGTTGAAGCCTTGGGATGTGATGACAAGTTTAAGGAACTTGTGGAGAGGGCGGCAATTCTTCATGATATAGGTAAAATCGGTATCAGAGATACTGTTTTGCAAAAAGAAGGCAAGCTTACTCCCGAGGAATACAAACATATTCAGGAGCATGTGCAGATAACCCACAATATTCTCGATAAAATCTATATGTCAAATGATTTTAAAATGATAACTGAAATTGCCTGCTCGCATCACGAAAAATATGACGGAACGGGCTATTACAGACAGCTTAAAGGTGAAGATATCCCTTACGGCGGAAGAATTCTGGCAGTTGCGGATGTTTTTGATGCGATAACTTCCCGTCGCCATTACCGTGACAAAATGCCTATTCAAAATGTTATAACTATACTTCTTGAAGGCAAAAACAAACACTTTGACGGAAATCTGGTTGATGTGTTTTTAAAGATTTCGGCAGATAAGATTATCAAAGTATTTTTGACTGAAAATCATCACTGGTTCAAGGAAGAAGACCAGGAAACTCTGAGCCGTTATAATCTTATGGATATTTATAATTTTATCATTAATGAAAATGCAGATGAAACCCAAAAGCATATTGCGGATTTATTCAATTTCTATTATTCTGGAAATGTAACAGAGAGCGAGGGCGGTTAGTTAATTGTTTTATAAATTTTTAATTACAGCAGCAATATCATTATCCATTATATCTCCGGTATTTGCAGACGGATTTGACAGTATAAAGCCTGCCAGTCCTTTTGACGATAATTCTGCGCCGGTTAATACTATTGCCCTGCCTGTTAAAAAAGCAACATTAACACATAACAGCGTTCATAACCAGTATGTAATAGCTTTCGACAGATTTATGCAGAGTAACGTAAAGTCTGCATATGCTGATTTTAAAATTCTGATTGAAACTATGTCCCCCAGTGACTACGGTTATATGCAGATTGCTGAGAGAATGGCTGATATAGGATTTTTCAACCTGTCTGAACTTGCCGCCTCAAAGATTGATGACAGAACACTTTCTGATTTTTTAATTGATGACATAAAAAGTTATTATTTTCCTTCCAAAAAATTAAAGCAGGATGATGAGGTTTATCTTGGCGAAGTGTTTTCAAATATAATTTATAACGATCAGAGCCGTGAAGCAACTGAAGAACTTGTTAAAAATACTTCCCTTCTTGCCGAATCGGATTATGCGAATTATGTTGTGGCATTAGGTTATCTGAAATCAAATAATATTGCAAATGCGGGAACATATATTGATGAGGCAATAAGGATAAATCCTAACAATATTAATTATAAAAAACTGAAAGCGGAAATCTTATCCCAGGGTAAGAAACCGAAAAATGCTTTAAAAATGGTTGAATATCTGAAAAACCAGAAATTTTATACAACTGATTTTATAAGGAAGGCAAATTCCCTTGAGCAATACGTTCTTTATAAGTCGGAAAAAGATTATGCCGCAAAAATGTATCATCTAGGGTACTACTATTACTATGAAGGGGAGCTTGCAAAAGCTGTAAGAAGTCTTCAGGGAGCTGTTACATCTAAGAAAAAACATAATAAAGCTGTATATGCAATTATGTCCCGCGTATATTTTGATATGCAGGATTATGAAAAAGCCCAGGATAATGCACTTAAGGCAAACAAACTTGACGGCAATAATCCTGATGCCCTGATTGTTTTGGGTGATTTAAGCTATAGAAACGGAGATTATAAAGAGGCTTTAAAATATTACAAAGATGCGGAATCCAATAATAAAAATTCCTGGATTTGCCCTGTTAAAATTGCGCAAACATACGAACAATTGGGAAAGCAGAAAAAGGCTTTAGAAATTTATGAAAAAGTTTTGAAAACATATTCTGACGCCTACATTGCATACTATAAAATTGCGTTGAATGACAAATCAAAGGAACTGGCATACCTTAAAAAAGCTATAGCAATCAATATGAATTTTAAAGATGCCTGGATTGATCTTGGCAGGATTGCAATAGAACATCAGGATTTTGCAGATGCTAATATGTATTTGAACGTTGCTAACTATATTGACGAAAATGATTTTAGATATTATTATTATCAAGGATTGATTGCAAAAAATCAGGGGATGAAACAGGACGCTGTTCAATATTTTAAAAAATCCCTGAAACTAAATCCGGATTATCAGCCTGCGAAAGAGGAATTAAGCTTATGAAGAAAAATATTCTTATAGTAGAGGATCATGAATTAACAAGATTTGGACTAAAAACCACATTTGAAAACGTTGATTATGTGGAAAATATTTTTGAAGCTGATTCTGCCGAGGCTGCAATAGAAATTTTTAACAACAACAATATTGATGTAATAATAATGGATTTGGGTTTGCCTAATATGAACGGAATTGAGGCAACTAAACAAATCCGTTCATCAAACAAAGATGTAAAAATTGTAATTTTAACTTCGCATAATGATGAAAAAGAGGTATTGAACAGTCTTAAAGCCGGTGCTAATGCATACTGCTCAAAAGAAATTAATCCGCAAAGACTTGTTCAGGTTGTGCAATCCGTTGCAGACGGTGCCGCCTGGTTTGATCCCAGCATTGCACATATTGTTTTGAAAGCAAGTACAAATTCTCCGTCATTTGACACGGAAACAAACAGAAAAGACTACGACCTTACCTCGCGCGAAGCACAAATTTTAAAACTTATGACAGAAGGCTACAGCAACATGGAAATTGCACAAATTCTTGTTATAAGTATTAATACAACAAAAGCGCATGTCGCTAATATTTTGCAAAAACTGGAAGTCGATGACAGACTTCAGGCTGCATTGAAAGCCCTAAAGAATAAAATCGTTTGATAACTTAAAGGAATAAAATAAATGTCTGAATTGACACATGTTTTGTTAGTTGATGACAATTCCAAATATTTAAAAGACGCCCTCCCGTTTTACGGCTATGAGGTAACGGCTGTTTGCGACGGTGTACAGGCACTGAAGGAGCTTTCAAAAAATAATAAATTTGACATAGTTCTTCTTGATGTTATGATGCCTAATATGGACGGGTGGGAAACCTTAAAGGCAATACGTGCTTCCGAAAAAACAAAGGATTTGCCCGTTATAATGCTTACTGCCGTCAATGAAGAACAAAAAATGGTTTCCGGATTAAAAATCGGAGCCGATGATTATATTGTAAAACCGTTTATTTTACCCAACCTTTTGGCGCGGATGGAAGCTGTTTTAAGGCGTTCGCAAAGATTTGTAAAACAACCGAAAATAGCTGCTGTGAGTTTATCTGCCGATATTTTAACATCAAGAGAAAAAGAAGTGTTACAAATGATAACAAAAGGGGCAAGTAATAAACAGATAGCAGATAAAATGTTTGTAAAAGAGGTTACGATTAAAACACACTTAAACAGTATTTATAAAAAATTAAAGGTAGCAAACAGAACTCAGGCGGTTCTTCTTGCTGTCCAGACAGATTTAGTTAAATAGAAATAAGGAGAATTTATAAATCATGATTGATTATACTAAGGAAGAATTAATTGAATTATTAAGAAAAAACCCCGAGAAGTTTAATGAATGGAAAGCAGATCAGGAAGAAGTCGACCTGTCAGAAGTTGATTTTTCCGGTATAAATCTATCAGAGATTGATTTTTCCGACGCAGATTTGAATTCAAGTTCTTTTGCGGATTGCAGCTTGTCTCTGGTTAATTTTACGAATGCAGATTTGACATCAGTAGATTTTACACGCGCAAGAGTTTTGGAATGCGATTTTACAGACGCTTTGTTAACCGGTGCGGATTGCAGCTATGCTTCCATGACTTACTGTAACTTTTCTGATTCCGATATGGCAGGATGTATTTTGTCGGAAACTGATTTAAGCAATTCTGATTTATCTGCAAGCCAGAATTTAAGTTCAAGCAGGTTTGATGAAGATACTGTATGGCCTGATGATGATATGCTGCCGACCGATTTTGACGGAACAGGGCACAGGGATTTATCTGCTCTTCAGGATGAAGACGATGATATGGTATCATCCGACTGGTAAAGAAAATTTTTTAAGAATAAAAAAGCGGAAAGATTCCTTTCCGCTTTTTTATTTCTAAATCTTGACTAGCTCCTTTCAGCACGTACAATAGTCTTGTATATAACCGAAGGGAGTATAGAAAAATGT
>CALVEX010000099.1 GCA_944326655.1 Candidatus Gastranaerophilales bacterium
TGTTATGAATGATATTGAACAGAATAAGTGCGAGAAAGTTCTATGTCTTGGAGATTTGGCTATGGCGGGACCTCAGCCGAGAGTGATTATAGATTATGTTCGTAAGCAGCATAACTGGGTTGTTATACAGGGCAATACTGATAAAATGATTGCTGAATTTACAAGAGAAATTTTGGATAAAATAAAAAACAATTCTCCTGTTATGGCGAATGCATTGTTGGATGATATTTTGTATATTGAAGAAGACAGGAAAGAATTCTTACAAAATCTGCCCCCGCAAAAAAAATTGGAAATAGAAGGGGTAAAGATTTTGATGGTTCATGGATCTCCAAGACGCAATAATGAAGATATTCTTCCCAATATGCCTTTAAAAACTGTTGAAGAAATGCTTGCGGGTGTAAATGCTGATTTAATATTCTGCGGGCATACGCATATTCCATGCGGTTATCAGACAAGTAAAAAACAGACTGTTGTGAATGTCGGCAGTGTGGGACGTCCAATGACCAAAGACCCAAAATCATGTTATATCATTGCAGATATTCAGGACGGCGGATTTTCTATTGAACACAGGTTTATTGATTATGACAGAGATACTGCCGCTGAAATAATGAGGATGCGAAATTTTGAAGGCGCTGAAAAGCTTGCTGAAATGATATTACATCCTTCTCAAAGACATATTTAATTGCCAAAATTTTTGTTTGTGGTAACATACTTTTATTAAAGGAAGTTTTTTATGTATATAAATAAAGAACAGTTAGTTTCCTATATAAAAAAATTAGCAGAGCCGAAAGTTTTAGTAGTTGGAGATTTGGCTATTGATGAAATGATTTACGGCGATGCGGAAAGAATTTCAAGAGAAGCACCTGTTTTAATTCTTTTACATTCCGAAACAAAGCTGATCCTCGGGGCTGCATCCAATGCCGCTCATAACGTGTCAACATTAAATAACGGGAAAGTAAGTGTTATCGGTGTTTGCGGGGATGACTTTCAGGCAAGGCAACTCAGAGAAACTTTTGAAAAGGCTAATGTAAACTGCGGGCTTTTAGTTGTTGATCCTTCCCGTAAAACTACTACAAAAACAAGAATTTCAGGCTCAATTACAACTTCTATAACCCAGCAGATTGTTAGAATTGACAGACAGACTAAATCTTTTTTAAATGCGGATATTGAAGAGGAAGTTTTAAAACAGATTGAAAGAGCGGTTCCGGAACATGATGCAATTATATTGTCAAATTACCATATAGGAACTCTTACTCCGCGTATTATTCAGGAAACAATCCGGCTTGCTAATAAATATAACAAAATTATTGTTGTTGATGCGCAGAAAGAATTAGAAGTATATAAAAATGTCACATCTATGACACCTAATTTACCGGATACCCAAAATTCTGTCGGATTTTCTATTGAAAATGAGGAAGACCTAAAACGCGCGGGAGATAAGCTTCTTGATGAAACCAATGCAAAATCTGTTCTTATAACCTGTGGTGCTGACGGCATGTTTGTTGTAAGACCTCACGGCAATTATACAAAAATTCCTGTATTTAATAAGTCGGAAGTCTTTGATGTAACGGGTGCGGGTGATACTGTTACTGCTGTATATACATTGGCTCTTGCAACCGGGGCAGATCCTGTTTATGCGGCTATAATCGGTAATATTGCAGCCAGTCTGGTTGTAAGACAGTTTGGATGCGCAACTACAACGGTTGATGAAATTTTGGCGGCTGTTGAAAATCTTTAGTCGTTTAACAAATAACTATGGAGAAAATTTTTTATGGAAAAAATATCAGAAATGTTTAAAAAATTTAAAGCGGTCGATTTAATTATTATTGCGGGTGTAATTCTTGCTTTATGCGTTGGATTTTTTACTTACAAAAATTTTAGGCAAACTGCTGATAAACAAATCGAAGCCACTTCAAAAATATCTTTCCAGGTATATATCAGAGGAGTTACTCTTACTGGAAATGAAATTCCTTTAAAAGCTGATGACACTGCTTTTATAAGTATAAGAAATGTCCCTTATACTGATTTAAAAATTCTTGATGTAAAAACGGATAGAAGAAAAGTTGTACTGCCAATTTTAAACAGCAAAAAAGTTATGGTTGTCGAAGATGTTTCTCAGGCAAATGTTTATGATATTATAGTTACTTTGACCGATACCGCTAAAATTACAAAGGACGGTGCAGTTGTCGGCGGTAACAAAATTAAAATGGGCTTGCCTATTACTCTTGAAGGAGAAGATTACAAATTCACAGGCACAGTTTCTGATTTGAAAGTTATGCCCTTGACTGACGATGATAAATTTCATGGTAATTTAAATACAGACGATGATGTTTAATAGTATTTTAAAATTTACTCAATCAAAAACTAAATTTATATATGAAAACAGCCTATTTTTACAGAATATAGACGAGCTTATTTTCTTATCAATAATTTTTGTCTTTTTGGCGTCAACATGCATGTCATCAGATGTAATAGGATTTATTGCATTAATTACAATATTTTTGACGTTTGTAAAAGTATTGACTAAGCCGGGAGAAATTCTTTCTGCTAAATCATTTGAATTATGGCTTTTAATATATTTTATGCTTGTTATAGTAAGTCTTGCTGGTTCAACATTATTTCATCTGAGTTTGAAGGGTTTTTTTAAAACCTTTACTTATATGGCGTTTTATTTTTCATTGGTGCAGTATTTAAAAGATAATAAATCTAAAATTCCCTATATTTTGGGTATAATTGGTCTATGTATTTCTTTTGAAGCCGTTGTCGGTTTTTTGCAGAATTTTTCGCATGTTGAGGAAATTTCAACCTGGCAGGATGTTTCAAAATTAAATCCGGAAGAGGTTATGACTCGGGTATATGGAACTTTGAAACCTTATAACCCCAATCTCCTCGGCGGATATTTCGTTGCGGGAATTCCTGCGTTATATGGCCTTTCGGCATATTTCTTTGCGGATAAAAAGTTTAAAATCTCGTTTTGCTGGATAATATTAGCACTGATTTCAACTGTAACCTTGTTTTTAACCGGGTGCCGCGGTTCTTATATGGGAATGATGCTTATAATGCTCGGAATTTTCGCTGTTTCTGCAAAATATCTCTGGCAGAATTACAAGCAGATTTATTTATCTGCTGCCGGAGCTGTTATTGCTTTTGCAACGGCTGCTTTGTTATTGGTCAGTTCTTTGAGAGCAAGGGTTTTGTCTATATTTGCAATGAGGCAGGATTCATCAAATTCGTTCAGGTTTAACGTTTATCATTCATCTATAGAGATGTTTAAGGACAACTGGCTTCTCGGAATAGGCGTCGGCAACCAGAATTTCAGGGAAATATACGGGCTTTATATGAAAACGGGCTTTGATGCTTTAAGTGCTTATAATATTTTTTTGGAAATAGCAGTTGAAAGCGGAGTTTTTGCGCTTATAGCATTTGTCGGATTTCTTATTACCTTAATAAAAAATGCAGTTAAATTTATTTTAAAATCAAATGAAACAAAATCTGTTATCCTTGTATCTGCTTGTATAATATCTGTCTGTGCGGTGTGTATTCATGGTATGGTTGATACTGTATTTTTCCGACCGCAGATACAGTTTGTATTTTGGACAATGGTGGCAATTGTCAGGATATGTTTGTAATTCTTATAATATGTGTAACAAAATATTAAAATAGGCTTAAATTCGCCAATAGCGCTGTTATTGACTTTTATGTTAAAAGAAACACAAGATCTCTATAGCAATTTTTTTTATGCAAAATTTTTAATAATAATGTAAGGGAAATCGATTTCACGGGGAAAATATTAAATTTGAAAAGGAGAAAATTATGGCACTAAAATTGGGGAAAATTTGTCAGGTTGCGAAGTTTGCTTTTGATAGAATGCGCGGAGTACCCTATGGCGGAGTAAAATTTCAAGGTGGTGGAGTAAAACTTGTGCGTACTGATAAATTGAGAAAACTGAATTTAACATTGGAGCAAAATTACGGAGAATATAGTAAAAACCTTTCAAAAACAGATTTTGACGGCATTATGCGACGTACAAGACCTCTACAAGCAGGTTCAAATATTACAACCGGTGGAGAAAATTTAACTTATTTGAATGTTCACGGAGGTTCTCAAATTTATGATAGTAAAACAGGTAAAATAATTATGGATACTTGTGAGCGGCTTCGAAATCCGATAAGGACTTTTTTGACCCAAGGTTAAGCGGGATATTTATCCCGCTTTTTTATTAAGCTTATATAAAGGCATGGGAAAACTGTGCTAAACTTATATTATAGTAATATTGAGGTAGTTAAGAAGGAGATATTTATATGATACCTATTTTAGATTCAAAACGCCAATATGCAGCAATTGGCTCGGAAGTTGAAAAAGCTGTTTGTGAAGTATTACGCTCCGGATCTTATATTTTAGGAGCAAATTGTAAGGCATTTGAACAGGAAATGGCTGATTTTATCGGATGTAAATACACAGTTGGACTTAATTCCGGTACTGATGCATTACATCTTGCTTTACGTGCACTTGATATAGGTGCCGGTGATGAAGTTATTACGGTTGCATTTACGTTTGTTGCAACAACCGAAGCAATCGGTATTGTCGGCGCAAAACCTGTTTTTGTTGATATTGATAAAGATACATTCAATTTAGATGCTTCAAAATTAGAGGCTGCTATAACTCCGAGAACAAAGGCAATAATCCCTGTTCATTTATACGGCCAGCCCTGTGATATGGATACTATTATGGCTGTTGCTAAAAAGCATAACCTGCATGTTATCGAGGATTGCTGTCAGGCAATCGGCGCTTTATATAAAGGCAAAATGGTCGGTACATTCGGCGACTTTGGCTGCTTAAGCTTCTATCCGACCAAAAATTTAGGCGGTATGGGAGACGGCGGTCTTATTATGACTAACGATGAAAAATTACGTGACAGAGTTGTTGCTTTGAGAAATCATGGCGGCGCTGTCCGTTACCACCATGATGAAATCGGTGTAAACAGCCGTCTTGATGAAATTCAAGCAGCTATTTTACGTGTAAAATTGCCGCATGTTAAGGATTGGAACGAAGCCAGACGTAAACACGCTTATTATTACAATCAATTGTTTAAAGATTGCGCAGATGTTCAAACTCCTGTTGAACTGGATAATACTTATTGTGTCTATCACCAGTACACAGTTAAAATTCCTAACAGGGATGAAGTTCACAAAATGCTTCAGGAACGCGGCATAGGTGCTATGCTTTATTATCCTATTCCGCTTCACCTGCAAAAAGTTCACGAATACTTAGGTGTCGGTAAGGGGTCTTTACCGGTTTCTGAAAAGAATACCGAAATGGTAATTTCACTTCCGATGTTCCCTGAATTGACAGAAGAGGAACAAAGAACAGTTGCTTCAACTTTGATTGATTGTATTGAAAAATCCAAGTCTAAAGCTGCTGTGTAGCATTATTGGCATTGACTAAAACTAAAAAAAGACGACCCATTTTTGTGTGTCGTCTTTTTTTATGCCCATTCAAACATCTTAAGCCCGGCTCCGCCCTGCATGTATTTTTGCCTTGCCGCATCGTCGCTTAAAAACGGATTGGCACCGACCGAATTTTTATCCCCGAATTGCGCATCCAGATAGCCTGAATTAAAGTTTACAGTTGTATGCTGCGCGGTTAATCCTAAAAATTGTGTCTGGTTACCGAATTTGCTTACCTTTGTGTAATCGTAATCGGTATTTAAGAGGGTAACTTTTTCAACAGCAGAAGTAGAAGCGGGCTGTACACCGCTTATAGCTTCTATTCCGTTTAATCCGCCTTGTCCGTTAGCCATATTAACCTCTTATGCAAAAAAATCTAAAGTTCTTGGTAGTTCTTCTCCGAATTCATTGTACTGTGTTGGAGGCATACCGTTTATCTGACCTTCACCGGCAAAGCAAAAGTACCCGATCCCGAACCCTTGCCTTGTTCCAACCCAGGATTGGGCCGCCTCTTTATCAACGATGCCAATATATTTGTTAGTATTAGTGTACGAATTGATTGCGTCAATTGGTGTATATCCTGAAACTGCCATAATGATTTTCCTGTCTTTTATACTCTCATATATATAAAGTATATAAATTTTAAATAATTGCTATTTTCAAGATAAATGGCTTAATATTTGTTAACATTTCCTCGCCGCATGTATTTATACCCTGCAAAAAGAAAAAAATAACATAATGTTAAGTTTTGTAAAGTGTAAATTCTACACTATATGTGTGTTTTCGGGGTTTATGAAAAAAATATAAAACCATTATATTGACATTTAAAATCTTATATGACATAATAATTACATAAGATTTAAGTGTAGTCGAAACACTAAATATAAATAGAATTCATTAACCCCAAAAACATATAAACTCCTAAATAATAAACACTAAAAGAGACCATTAGGATGCAGAAAACGAC
>CALVEX010000100.1 GCA_944326655.1 Candidatus Gastranaerophilales bacterium
CCAAAAGGTCATTTCCAATACCAACCCTGCTTCCCGCTCCTTCGACAAGAACAATATCTTTATCCTTCCATAAAGTTTTCAATTTGCCGTAATAATCCTC
The DNA here is from genome assembly GCA_944326655.1 of Candidatus Gastranaerophilales bacterium. Lineage (GTDB taxonomy): Bacteria > Cyanobacteriota > Vampirovibrionia > Gastranaerophilales > Gastranaerophilaceae > Stercorousia. Next base: position 101 of record CALVEX010000100.1, read on the forward strand.
TCCCTCTTCATAAGTCCGAAATAAAAGCTGGCGCGTTACATTAGTATCAATATATGTTTTTGAAAAATCTATATATTTATAAAGAGTTTCGCGGCACTGAACCATTACCCGCTTCATATAATTGTTTGGGCAAAAACCGAAAATGTCTGCAATTCCAACAAGAATATTATCATTTTGGTTTTTTAAAATATTTTTCAGTCTTTCAGCAAGTACAGGGTCATACTTTTGAAAACTTATGTTTTCTCCCATAATTAGCTTAAACTCACCGTCTCCACACCTTGCCATGGATTTATTCGAAGAAGTAAGTGCATACAAAGCCTCCCAGGCATTCAAAACTTTAGGCAGCCTGACAGAAGCTAACGTTCTCGGATCCGCCAGCTCATATAAAAGATTTTCAAACTTATAAGCATCAACATGCCCGCTGCCTATACGAAACTTCATTTTCAAACCGAATAAATTAACTTCATACCTTCCGGTTGATTTTGTCTTTTTTATATAAAACATTCACACTCCAATATTCCTATATATAATGATTAATGTTACAATAAAAAAGCGCATCTTCAAGCTTGTAAACAACTTTGTAATATTTTTCTTAATATTTAGCCATGACTTGCAAAGATATAGTTTAATAAAGTTATGAGTGATGAAATAAATAAAAAAGTTATTGATATATTTTCAAAACACAATAGTGAATTTTCGCCCGAGGTTAAGGAAAAAGTCAAATATTACGCCGGGTTTAACTATGTAAGAATTGACAAAGACCATAACGGAAACAAATTTAATCCGGAACATTTAAAAAAATATGCACAAAAATGTCACTACATTGTTCGCGTTATGAGAGAATACAAAGGGGATACAGTCCTGTACAACTATGATGTTCCCAACAGTGAACTTTTCAGATTTATGAAATCATTTGAAGAAAATACCCTTGACGGTACAATTATTGAAATAGATAAATATTTTCCCGAGGATTTAGCTTAAATGTATTGCTTTTTCAGAAAAAATCACGAGGCCTTATATAAATGCAGCAAGCCATACCAATACGTAGGCGGGGAATTTCTGTCTTACAACAAAAGCTTTGATGATGCTGAAATGCGTTTTGCATTTGCATTTCCAGACAAATACGAAATAGGCATAAGCAATCTCGGCGTAAGAATTTTATATGACTTGATAAACCGGCAGGACGGCTGTATGTGTGACAGGGTTTACTCGCCGGAGCCGGATTTCAAACCGGAACTCCTTTACGGACTTGAAAGCAAACAGCCAATAAAAGACTTTGATGCCGTAGGATTTTCACTGCAATATGAACTGTCTTACCCAACTGTTTTAAAAATGCTTGAAATGTCAGGTATTCCATACCGTAATGATCAAAGAAATGACAATCACCCGATTATAATCGCAGGCGGGCCATGTGCGTTTAATCCGCTGCCGCTGGCAGATTTTATAGACGTATTTATGATAGGCGACGGAGAAGACAGTATTGTTGAGGTCTGCGAAATTCTAAAAAAGACAAAGGGACTGCCAAGAGAGGAAAGAATAAAAGCATTATGCGGACATAATAAAGAAGATAAGAGGGTAGGAGGGTATGAAGATAAGCTATTATCAGAAAAAGGCATATCTTCTGACCTTCCTATCTTCTTACCTTCCTCAACCGGCCGCTGGTCGGCATTAACAGGCGGCACGGTTACAAAAAGAATTGCTCAACTAAAATATGAAACAGCATTAAAATCATATCCTATACCGTTTTCAACTTCTGTTCAAGACAGAGCAGTTGTTGAAATAAGAAGAGGCTGCGGCAGAATGTGCCGTTTCTGCCAACCGGGGCATGTTACACTTCCGATAAGAGAAAGAGAAGCCGAAGATATCATAAAAATAACAAAAGAACTTGTGAAAAATACGGGTTATGACGAATATTCCCTTCTTTCGCTTTCTTCAAATGATTATAAAAATATAAACGAAGTAATAAAAGAACTTGCTGTTGATTTTAACGAGAAAAAAATCTCAGTATCGCTTCCAAGCCAGCGTATTGACGGTTTTAACCTTGAACTTGCAAATCTTGTACAAAGTGTACGAAAATCGACTATGACACTTGCTCCGGAAGCAGGAAGCCAGCGGTTGCGAAATGTTATTAAGAAAAATATAACCGAAGAACAAATTTTAAATGCAGTTCTGACTCTGTATGAAAACGGCTGGTCAAAATTAAAGTTTTACTTTATATGCGGGCTTCCGACAGAAACCCTCAAAGATATGGATGAAATGGCTGAACTGCTTGGCAAAATTAAATACCGCTGCAAACAGATAAAACGGGAAAAAGGACTTAACCACGGACTTGACATAACCTGTACACTTTCTATATTTGTGCCGAAACCCTTTACTCCATTCCAGTGGTGCGGACAAATGGATTTGGAAAAAGTCAGGGAACACATACACTACCTTAAAGAAAAAACAGCTCATATAAAGGGGCTGAAAATTAACTATCATGAAGATGCAACTTCTCAGATAGAAGCTGTTTTAACAAGAGGGAACAGGGATTTATGCAGATATGTGGAAGCTTTATATAAAAAAGGCTGTTACTTAGACGCATGGGGAGAATATTTTAACAAGGATATCTGGCATGAAACGGCTGAAGAACTCGGTCTTGACCTTGCACAACTTGCGCAGCACAAATATCAAACGGATGAAATTCTGCCTTGGGATTTTATAAATGTCGGACTTGGCAAACAATGGCTCATTAATGAATACAATTCCGCAATATTAGAAGATAAGAAGATAGGAAGCTATGAGGATAGGCTATTATCAGAAAAAAGCTTACCTTCCAATCAGTCTGACATTTTACCCTCTATTATACCCACCTGCGAAACAAAATGCGTTAACTGCGGAGTATGCAAAAATTTAAATACGCGTAAAATTCTTGCAAAACCTTATAAAGCAAGTGATAAAGCCCAAAATTTGAAAATAGAAATCAAAAATCCAGAAATTTGCCAGGGATATGACAAAGAAATTTTCAGATACAGGATTAAAATTTCCAAAACAGGAATTTTAAAATATTTTTCACATCTTGACTGGCAGAATACTTTCTTAAAAGCCCTTGCAAGAACAGGTCTCGATATTGTATATTCTCTCGGCTACAATCCGTTAATGAAGGTTTCAATGGGAATTGCACTTCCATTATTTGCCGAAAGCATATGCGAACTTGTTGATATCGAATTATTTGACGACCTTGCACCTGAAGATATTAAACAAAAATTAGAGAAAGTTTTACCGGAACAGGCAAAAATTATAAGTATTGTAAAAATAGAAAAAAGCGCTCCGTCAATAGATGTCACAGCCCAATGGGCAGAATATAAAATTGATATTTTTAATAAATCACTTTACGATTTTGAAACTTTACGTTATAATACAGACAAAGTTTTATCTTCCAAAAAAATATTTGTTGAGAAGAAAAACAAAAAAGGTTTAACTAAAAAAACAGACATCAAACCATCAATTAAATCATACAGATTTGAAGATGAGAGTATGTTCATAGTACTAAAAACAGGTCAATCCGCAATTAACAACAAAGACGGTACTGTACAGGCAGGAATTCCTGCATTGAGAGCAGATGTTTTAATGAATTTAATTGCACCCGATGTTACTTTTAATATTACAAGAACACGGTTCTTTGGCGAGAATTTAAAAGAATTATAGTAAAGGATTTTTTATGGCAAACGACAAACACAACAAAAATTCCCAGCAAAATGCATATGGTGACAAAAAAATTATTATTGCTGAACGCGACAATATCGCTGCCGTTATGGAAAACGGAAAAGTTACGGATTTCTTTATCTCCAGAGGAGATGTAATTTTAGGAGATGTTTATCTTGCAACAGTCGATAACATTTTACCGAGTATTGATGCCGCTTTCGTTAATGTCGGCGTTGATAAAATGGGATTTCTTCATGCCCAGGATGTTATGGGTAAAGGCGCGCTAAAAGACAAACTTTCCCCGAAACAAAAACTTATTGTTCAGGTTGTAAAAGAACCCACAGGGCATAAAGGCCCCAGAGTAACAACAGAAATCAGCCTTCCGGGAAGATTTCTCGTATTGATGCCGAATGAACCCGGAATTAATATAAGTAAAAAAATTGAAAATTCAAAAGAAAGAGCAAGGTTAAAAGCCATAGTAAGCCTTATTAAACCAGTAGGCGTGGGCGTAATAATAAGGACAGAAGCAGAAGGACAGACAGAAGCTGATATTCAGGAAGATTTGGAAATTCTTCTGGAAAAATGGAACAATATAATAACTTCTGCAGAAACCGTGACTCCGCCGAACCTTTTATACAGGGATCAGGACTTACTTTACAGAACAATCAGGGAAGCCTGCACTGAAGATGTTAAAGAAATAGTTGTGGATACAGCCTTTGCGCTTCAAAGAGTTCAAAATATACTCCAAAACTGGCACATGAATAAAAATGTTCAGGTAACCTTGTACAAAGGAACAGAACCGCTCCTTATCGCAACTGATGTTCACAAAGAAATTAAAGCCGCATTAAATGTAAAAGTTAACATGCCCTCAGGCGGCTATCTGTTTATACAAACAACAGAAGCACTGACTGTTATTGATGTTAACAGCGGTAAATTCACAAGCTCATCAACCCAGGATGAAACAATTTTGAAAACAAATATTGAAGCAGTCCACGAAATCGCAAGACAGCTTCGTTTGAGAAATATCGGCGGTATGATTATTATTGACTTTATTGATATGCTGTCGCGCGCTGATAAACTTGCGATTATGGAAGAATTAGAAATAGCGCTTGAGCCGGATAAAGCTAAGCCGCAAGTCGGTCAGCTTTCGGATTTGGGACTTGTTGAACTTACAAGACACAGACAAGGACAGTCTTTATCGGAAATATTTACGAAAAAATGTCCGCACTGTCAAGGAACCGGCTATTTTATGAATGAATTTAACTTTGCCTCTCCGACAGCAGAAGGGGAGTACAGGGCTAAAGCTGCTAAAATGAAACTTCCTGTTAACAATTTCAAAAAGAATAACAAAAATAGTCAAAATAAAGGTCAAAACAACCAACCTGCACCTGAAGTTCAACCTGTTGAAGAAATTCAACAGCCCGCTGTTGAAATAGAAACAGAAAATCCTTCAACAGTGGCTATTCAGGAAACAGAAAAACGCGAAAACAAAAAAAGACGCGGCGGAAGAAAAAATAAATTTGAAAAGAAACAGGAGCAGCCAATAGCTGTAGAACCAATAATAGAAACTGCCGAAACTGTTTTGGCACCGGATGAAGAAATAAAACCTGTTATGGAAGTTGAAGAACCTTCAGCAACAGTTGAAGAAAAAACTGAAAATTCTAAGCCTGAAGAAACTTCCAAAGAAGTCAAAAAGACACGCAGACCAAACCGCGGAACATCAAAAACGCGAAAAACAAGAACGAAAAAAACTAAAGAGGAAAAAGTTGAAGAATAAATTTTTTCATACATTACTTACTTTTATATTCATTACGGCAAATGCGGGCTTGTGCGAGCAAACCCGCACCGCTGTTTTGCATTCCGCGATAGGAAAATTTTCTCTCGCAATGGGTGGAGTTCTACTATCTGCCTTAGTAATATTCCTCTTATTATCAATTTATAAAAGACTTTCCGGGATAAACAAAAACTTTAACACTCCCGAGGCGGAAATCCTGAAAACGCCAAAAACCGCAGAAGAAGCTATTCAATTTTTTATACATAAAAACAAAATTACGTAGTCATTGTCGGCGGAGGTATTATGAAATATAAAGCTTTTGGGGCAATAGATTTATTAATAGGTCTTTTAATAGTTTCATTTATATTCATAATAAGCATGAATACATTTAAAGGTGTTTCTTCTCTTAAGCTGAATGATTCACCGGTTAATCATCAAAGTGTACAGCAACACGTTGATGAAACAGTAAATGAAATAGAAAAAATTCGTCAACAGACAATAGATTACAATAAACAAATGCTTCAGAGAAATTACTAATTGACAAATAGCACAAAATCGTAAATAATGGATATGTTATAGGAAATTAAGAGGAGTTTTGTTATGGTTAAAGACAAGAAGCCGAACCCCCTCCCCAAAACCATGGCAGATACTGCATTTTCAGGAAAGTTTAATATAAACGGAAGTTCGGAAGATAAGAAGATAGGAGGGTATGCTGGTATAGGTGAGCAAAGCTCACAAGATACATGTCATTGCGAGGGAGTGAAACGACCGTCGCAATCGCATAATAGTGAAATTTTATCGATAATTAAACCTCACCCCTACCCTCTCCTTGTTAAGGAGAGGGAGAGCAACCCACTGAAACGAACTTATCGTCCTAATGCCTTATCGTCTTATCGTCTAAAACAATCACCCCTCACCCTACCCCTCTCCCGCAAGGGGAGAGGGAAGCATATAA
>CALVEX010000101.1 GCA_944326655.1 Candidatus Gastranaerophilales bacterium
GTTTTTGTAGGAACGATATTTAAAGCGCCGGCTCTTGCTCTTCTTGGGTCTTTGTGGCCTGCATCCAAAATTCTCTGGTCACCAGTGTATGAGTGAACAGTTGTCATCAAACCTTTAACGATACCGAATTTTTCATCAATAACTTTAGCTACAGGAGCCAAGCAGTTAGTTGTACAAGAAGCCATAGAAATTACGTTGTGTTTAGCCGGATCGTATTCTTTATCGTTTACGCCCAAAACAATTGTAATATCTTCATTTGTAGCAGGAGCTGAAATGATAACTTTTTTAGCACCAGCATCAATATGAGCATGAGCTTTAGTTTCATCTGTGAAGAAGCCTGTTGATTCAACAACAACTTCAACACCTAAATCTTTCCAAGGTAATTGAGCAGGATCTTTTTCTGCGAAGAATTTAATTTTTTTACCGTTTACGATAATACCTTCATCGTAAGCTTCAACTTCACCGTCAAATTTACCCATTACAGAGTCATATTTGCAAAGTCTAGCAGCATCAGCAGGTTTTAAACCCGGGTCATTGATTGCTACATAATTAATTTTGTCAAAAATACCTTCTCTGATAGCGGCACGTAATGTGTTACGGCCGATTCTACCAAAACCGTTAATTGCTACATTTACCATAAGTGTTTCCTTTCTTTTATAAAAACTCTCACATGGAATTTATATCATTAACAAAAAAACTAATCAAGTAGGATTAAGCGTTTAAAATGTTAAGAAAAAGTTAATTATTTACATTTTGTTTTAGTTTTCCAGTTCAAATCATTACAGTGAATATAATCAATATTGTCATTAACAATTACCCATGAAGAGCAGGTAAATTCATTTGAATAACACTGTAAGGTTCCCTGTGAGCCGTCATCATACCAGCCGATACTGTTATCATTGAACGCGATCTGGAAAACATCAACACCAAGAGTATTCGGGTCTTTTAAACCGTTTACATCTATATATGCAAAGCTTGGTGTAATCCCAATACTCATACCGTCACTTAATATAAAAAATCGTCTTGACTTTCCTTGCATATCAATGAGATTCCAAGTTTCATCTCTAAACGGAGATTTTATTGTTTCCGGGAAACAACCTTCATCACTATTTTTGCCGCAATCTTTTATGATATTAAGATGCTTACTCATTGCCTGAAAAAATATATCAGAGTTATAGTTTCCGTTTTTATTATAAACTCCCGAGCCTTCTTCCGGAGGTAGGGGAACATATTCAGGATCCAGATAGCCAAAATCATTAGTCCCGCCGTTCTCGTAAATTGCAAGTCTGTAGGCATTATCCAGTATAGAAACTGCCTTTTTTAAAGATGTAACATATTGTCTGTCGCGATATTTATTAACCAGCACAGGGATTGTCATTGCTGCAACCGCACCTATGATGCCGAGGGTGATTAATATCTCTGACAGGGTGAACGCAGCTTTTTTCTTAAGTGAACAGTGATGAGTGAAGAGTGAAGCGAGTTTAGGTAAATAAGTTCGTTTCGGGCAGTTGATATCGTTCCATCTCCCCGGCGAATTAACCTTCGCGCGGGAGAGAACACTTATATGCTTCCCTCGCCCCTTGCGGGAGAGGGGTAGGGTGAGGGGTGATTTCTTTAGACGATAAGACGCTAAGGCGCTAGGACGATAAGTTCTTATCGGCAGCGTACCGCTGCAAGAGTTAAATTCTTCTTTACGTGAGGAAGAAAGATGTTCCATGTCCCCTCCCTTGAGGGGAGGGGAATACAAGGGGAGGGTGATGTTATGCGATTGCGACGGTCGTTCCACACGCTGGCAATGACATGTTTCATTTTGTGAGCTTTGCTCACCGATACCAGCATACCCTCCGACCCTCTTATCTTCCAATCCTCTAAATAAGAAATTCTGAACCAAGTTCAGAATGACGTAACCGGCCCGCCATTCTGCCCTCTTGACATCCTGCCCTCCGGCAAAGCCTAGAGTGCCCCCCCCCCGAAGTTCTCATTAAATAATTTTTTCATAGTTCCCTCCTTTTAAATTGTTATATTAACCTTACAGATTTTTTATTATAAAAGTTTATATCATATTTAATAAATATTTTCAATATTTACCTATGGGGATTTATACCTCTTGACACCTGTAACGTTATAGGTTATAATAATAGTATGATTAAATCTTTTAAACATAAAGGTCTTGAAAACTTTTTCTCACAGGTAATAAAAAAGGAATTCAAGCAATACATGCTGACAAATTATCAAGAATTTTACTCGTTCTGGATAAAATGGTCATGATAAAAGATTTATCATCTCCGGCATATAGACTACACCGGCTTTCAGGTGATATGAAAAACTTATGGTATGTTACAGTACAAGCTAACTGGAGAGTTACATTTCAATTTGACGAAAATTCGGGAAATGTTTATATTGTAGATTATCTTGACTATCACTAAAACAGAAAGGATTATGATATTATGGAAATGTTTAACCCACCGCATCCCGGCACAATATTACTTGAAGACTGGATAAAACCTCTTAAGTTCACAATTTCAGAATTCGCATTAAAAATAGGTACCAGCAGAAAAAATTTATCGGAAATAGTTAATGCTAAATGCGGAATTAGCCCAGAAATGGCATTAAAATTGTCAAAAGCGCTGGGGACATCGCCGGAATTATGGCTGAATATGCAGCAGGCATACGATTTATGGCAGGCCAAACAGCGTGTCAATCTTGATAATGTAGAAATAATTGCAATGTAGCTATTGAGCCGACACGCATGCACTTATCGCATCTATAAGACGTTTAACCGGGACAATTTCAATTCTTTTATCTTCAACCTTATTTGCATAAGGGACTATTGCCTTTTTAAATCCTGTCATAACCGCTTCATTGATACGTTTTTCAATATTGTTGACAGGGTGAATTTCCCCGGACAAACCAATTTCACCTATTATAACCGTTTGAGGGTCTACAACTACATCACGCGCACAAGTTGCAACGGCAAGGGCAATACCCAAATCCGCTGATGGCTCATAAACATCAATTCCGCCCATTACATTTACGTAAACATCTTGTTTTGAAAGATTAAGCCCTACTCTTTTTTCAAGAACTGCAAGAATTTGTAAGACCCTGCTGGTATCAACCCCGTTTGCTACACGCCTTGGTGCAGGATAAGGGGTTGTACCGACTAACGCCTGAATTTCAACAAGCAGCGGGCGCGAGCCTTCATTTGTAACAACAATAGCACTTCCCGGCACCGCAACCTGAGAACGCTCGTTCAAAAATAATTCATTCGGATTTGTTACACATTTTAAACCATCTGTCCCCATCTCAAAAATCCCCACTTCAGATGTATTTCCAAAACGGTTTTTCATTGACCTGAGCATTCTGTAGGATTTGTATTTATCTCCTTCAAAATAAATTACGGTATCAACCATGTGTTCTAAAACCTTTGGCCCTGCAATATTTCCGTCTTTTGTAACGTGACCGATTACGATAATTGTTATATTCTTTGACTTTGCAATATGCATCAAAAGATTAGTACATTCTCTGATTTGTGAAACACTTCCGGCCGGACTTGCAACATTTTGGGAATAAATTGCCTGAATACTGTCAATCACAACAACATCCGGCATAATCTCTTCTATCTGTGTTTTAATATTTTCCATAGAAGTCTGCGGGTAAATATATAAGTTATCAGCATCAATAGAAAGCCGCTGAGCCCTGAGTTTTAACTGGCTTGCACTTTCCTCGGCAGAAACATACAAAACTTTTTTACTGCTTTTACAAAGCTCTCCGCTTGTTTGTAAAAGTATTGTTGATTTACCTATTCCGGGATCGCCCGCTATCAGAACAAGAGAGCCCTGAACAAGGCCGCCACCCAGTATTCTGTCAAATTCCGAAATATTAGTGGAAACCCTGACTTCTTCACCGATATGAATATCTTTTAAAAGCTCCGGTTTTTCTTTATTTATAAACTCATCGTGCACAGAAGTCTGCTGCGGTTTTCCGCTAAATTGAACTTCTTCAGCCAGACTACCCCAAGCACCGCATTCCGGGCATTTACCGAGATACCCTGCTGTTTCATACCCGCATTCCTGACATATCCATTTTGATTTAACTTTAGCCATTTTTTGCTCCGCGAAGATCTATAAGCTCGTTCAAATCACAATCAAGTGCGCGCAGAATAGCAAACAGAGTTGTTACCTGCATATCAACTTTACCGCTTTCAATCCTGCTAACATGCTGTGACTGTGATAAACCTGCCACATCAGCAAGATACTCTTGCGACCATTTTCTGCGCAAACGCTCCAATCTTATACCATCACCCAAAATTGCTAAATCATTTCTTTTATTCATTTATATATATTATACTATTGACAATACCATTTCTATATATTATTATACAAAATATGATACTAATAATACACAATAGGAGAACACATGGACAGAAAAGAAATAAAAAAACTATTTGAGTCAATGGATAAGCACATATTAGAAATTTCACAAATGATTGATTTCCTTGATGTTATATGCGATGAAGATACTATTCATGAAACAGGCAAATATATTTATATTATTATAAATTTACTAAAACAAGAATGTGAAAAACTTGATATAGTAAAGTTTGAGCTTAAGGATGAATGTAATGATT
>CALVEX010000102.1 GCA_944326655.1 Candidatus Gastranaerophilales bacterium
AAATAGCAGCAGAATTAAATATAGCATATGGCACGGTGAGAAACCATATTGATAAAGCTGTTTTAAAACTTAATGCCCAGAACAGAACGCACGCTGTGATGATTTATAAATTTATAAAAAAAGACTGGTTAGAGGAATTTTATGAAGAGAATAATAATACATTGGAGTGCAGGGGGATATTATCCGACTGACTATGAAAAAGAACATTATCATTTTTTGGTAGATAAAGACGGTGTTGTGCACAACGGCAGATTTAAACCTGAAGACAATGAAATTTGCAGGGTTGGTAAATATGCAGCGCACACAGGCGGTGGAAATACCGGAAGTATCGGAGTTGCCTTATGTGCAATGGCCGGTTTTCAAAACAAAAATTTGATCGGAAAATATCCTATTTTGAAAAAACAATTTGAAAGTACAATGGAGTTTTGCGCCAAACTTTGCCGGGAGTATAATATTCCGGTTTCGCCGCAGACTGTAATGACTCATTACGAGTTCGGAATTAAAAATTCCAAGACAACATCTGCCGGAAAAATTGATATTATATATCTTCCGCCGTATCCATGGGTCGCACGGGATGAGGTCGGCAGTTTTATTCGTTCAAAAATTAAGTGGTACAAGTTAAAGGGGGTATAAATTTATGGAAGTTTCTTATTACAATTTGGCTGGCGGAATAAATCAGTCTTTAACAAAAACTGAGCTCGGGCTTGATACTAAAAAAATTTATTGGGCAGATTCTGAGAATGTTGAAATATTCCGGAACAGAGGAATTATCAGACAGAAAGGGAATTCTTTATTAACAACTGTAAATGAAGAAATAACAGGAATGGCTGAAATGTCTGCTTATGATAAAAACAAACTTGTTATAACAACTGCTTCTGGAAAAATTTATATTCATGATGAACTGTCATCGCAAAAAACATTAGTAGACAAAACGCTTACAGGTGTAAAACCAGTATTTCTGAACTTTTTAAACGGAATACTTATAATGACGGAGAGTGACGGACTGTTCTATATCAAAAATAACAGCAGCTATGAAGTTGTTGATTGCAGCTTAAAAGATTTGTCTGATAATGTTTTAACCGGAGGTGTTCTTGCCGTATATAAGGGAAGGGTCTGGGTTGCAAAGGATGCAACAATTTATTACTCGGCTCTCGGGACTTATGATGATTTTACAACTGAAAATGATGCCGGATATATAAACGAATTCCATACTGACACGGGTTCGATTACCGCGTTAAAAATGTACAAGGACTATCTCGCAATTTATAAAAATGACAGTGTTTATCTTTTGACAGGTACAAGCCCTGATGATTTTGCGATTACACTATTTGCAAATAAGGGAGCTGTATCATCAAAAGCAATTGTTAATGTGGAAAACAAACAGTATTTTTTAAGCAATGGTATTTTTGCGCTTGAACAGGTCGGTGAGTTAAATCAAATTCAGCTAGGCAGTGAAATATCTTTGAAGATTAAAGAAGAATTTTCATCCTTTGGCAAACTAGAAAATACAATTGCTCTCCACTATGAAGCCAGAAGTCAGATCTGGTATTTATTTCCATATGCTGATGATGATTATTTTCATACAATTTGGATAAATGATTATATTAACAAGGCCTGGTACAAACGTGTTTTGCCTCAGGATATTGTTGCAGCATGTATGTATGACGGAAATCTTTATACGGCGGATAGCTCGGGAAACATATACAGGGAAGATTACGGCACTACATTTAATGGCGGAGTTATTCAATTTATGTGGAAATCTCCGTTTCTGGCAATCTCAAATGCCCATCACCGAAAAATGATAGATGAGTTTTATTTTCTGCTTGATACGGAAAATGATAACGATTTTAATTTTACTGTTTATAAGGATTATGACAGTGAACTCTCTGATGACGCGGAAAGAATTTATTCCGTGCATTCTGAACATTTAATCTGGGCTGATGATACGACTTCAGATAATCTTCCGTGCCACTGGCCTGAAGACGACGAGGATTATCCTGTTTGGCCGATTAACAAAGATACTATGGAAAAAGCGGAAATATCCGAATCAAACTATTCAATTCAGCTTTGTGTATCAGGAGATAGTTCAGGACAGTCCTGTGCTATTATCGGACTTCAGTTCAGAGAAATTTATAATGACGATTAAATTTGAATATTTGCACTACTCATATTTACACTAACTAAACAAAAGAAAGGAAAGAAAAAATGGCAGACGGAACTTCAACCACTACAACAAATGCTTATTCAGCATTTATTCCGGAAATTTGGAGCCAAAAACTAAACAACATGCTGACAAAAGAGTGTGTTATGCTCCAATGTGTTAACAGAAACTGGGAAGGCGAAATTAAAAACCAGGGTGATAAAGTGAAAATTATTCAGCCTGCTGATGTGACAATTTCAACACTCGGAACAGATACGCTTGAATACACAGAGTTGGCTCCTACTTCTATGGATTTGGTAATTGACCAGAAAAAATTCTTTGCATTCAAAATTAATGATGTTGCCCAGGTTCAGGCAAATACTGACATTATGGAAGCACATTTGAGAAATGCAAAAAAAGCAATTGAAGAAGTGCAGGATGCTTACCTGCTTTCATTACACTCAAATGCAGACGCTGACAATGTTGTCGGCTCTGAATCTTCCGCAGTTTCTCTTGACAAAACCACAATTTACTCAAAATTTGTAGAACTTGCATTATGTTTGAAAAATTCTGATGCTGTAACTACAGGTACAAGACCATGGGTTGTTATTAACCCGACAATTGAATCTTACCTCCTTCAAAGTTCTGAATTTATCGGCGCCCACAATGTTGCCGATGAAACGTTAAGAGAAGGGGCAATCGGAAGAATTGCAGGCATGGACGTACTTGTAAGTACAAACTTAACGGCTGTTTCAGGAAAATACTATGTTCTTGCAGGTACAAACGAGGCAATAACTTTTGCATCACAACTTGCAAAAATAGAAAGTCTGAGAGATCAAAGCAGCTTCTCTGATTTGGTCAGAGGCTTATATTTATACGGAGCAAAAGTTGTTCAGCCTAAAGCATTAGCTAAAATGATTGTTACTGCACCGACAAGCGGTTCAGATTCTTAACATCAGGTTGCTTCTTCATACCCCGAATGCATCTTCGATAATTTATTCGAAGATGCATTCTTTAAAGAATATGAGGTAAATTATGTTTGGTAAATTAAAGGAAACAATTAAGGAGCTTGCAAAAACCGCTGTTGTTAAGGCCGAAGAAACTCTCGGAAGCCAAAAAGGACAGCAGAAAAAAGATATGGCAATACAATATATCGTCAGTCATATTCCGGTGTTTGCTCCTTTAAAACCGCTGATTTCAATGCTTTTGTCTTCTTTTATAGATGATGCCGTTGAATTTGCGGTGGAATATATGAAAAGTGAGGTACTATGAATCCGACAAATACAGAAAATATTTCATCCTATGCCGGTAATCAAAATGCGGCAGTTGGAAACCAGCCGTTGAATAGTGATTTGCAATCAATAAAACAAACGGTTTTAAAAGATATTCAGGTTATTGAAAACCTTGTACAAACAGGTGCTATGACGCAAGAACAAGGACAAAATTTAATGAATTATGTTACTAAAAAGGCGTTTGAAAAGTACACATTAAGTCAGCAGAACAGTCAGAACCCTGTTAACATGATGCAGCAGACTCCGGCTTCTGTACAAAATATTTCAGGTGCTGTACCTGAATTTTTTAACAGAGACGGCAGGCTTGATGTTTTTGATTACCTGCAAAACTCAAACACCGCATTTGATCAGGATGAGCTCTCAAAAATCTCAGCTCTGGTAGAAAAAATTGAAAATACTGCTGTTGAAAGATATTTGAGAGAAAAAGAACACGAAAAAACATTAAACAGCGAAAACGAAGCCGCAAAGCAAAAACTCCGTGCTTATGCACAAAATTCTGCTTATGACGGTAATAAGAATTTGGTTTTTACACGTGAACAAATCGGCAAAATGAGTGGTGCAGAATTTGCTAAATACGAACGTATGATTATGGATCAGTTACGAAAAGGTCTGATAAAATAGCAAAATTCAACAAATCTTTTAAGGGAAAACAGTCTTTTTTAAGGCTGTTTTTTCTTAAAAGTTAACGAAAGGAAATTTATGAACTATTTGGAACTTATAAATAAATGTCTTGTAGAGTTAAATTATAAGCAGGTTAATGCTTTTTCGGAACTCACAAAGAACGACCATAAGAAGTTGAAAAATATTTTGAATATTATCAATACTGATGTATGCGGTTTTGATAGATGGAATTTTTTAATCCGTAAAAAGGAAGTTACTTTGCCGGCGAATTCCGGAGAAATTGAAAATACCATAGACGGAAGAATAGAAGCAGTTATTGCAGACGGAGTGAAATTTGAATACTATCAGGATTTTGAAGCATTTTTTATTAATTCTCAACCTCAAAATACGTATAGTCTGTTTAATGATAAAATTTTGTTTCCGGTTTTTAATAAGGACAAAACTTTAGAAATTTTATATTATACGAAAAACTGTGCAATAACTTCAGAAGGTGAAGAAAAACTAATGCTGGAAAATGAAGACGATTCTTCATTAATTCCGGAGCCATACGCAGAGCCTATTCTTGTTTACGGGGCTTGTATGAGACTGAAAGGCAATCCGGAGCATGTCCGTTTCAGTTACTGGTACAGTATGTATAAAGAGGCGCTTGCAAATTTACGCTCAAGAATTTCACCGAGTATTGACGAAGCACCGTCTGTAAGACTGTTTAGAAGGTAACAAAGCGGCTGCGTGGGTATTGCTGTTCGCGATAAACGGTACCGCTCACAACAACAACGAAAACACAACGTTTCCGTTGATTGTTGTTCATCTTTCGCTGCGCTCATACCTCTGCTTATTTTCAGCCATGTATAACGGGTTTATGCAAAGCTTAATGTGGCTACGTGCGTAGCATAAAAAAAACAGGAAGTTTAAAATTCATTTTCCCCTCCTGTTAAGATTTACACTAGCCGAAATATAAATAGCATGTTTATTATACAATTTTTTTTCAAAAATTACAAATTATACGAAGATTTGTAACGAAAGTACATAATTAAACAAATTTAAGAACCAATGAAAAAGTTAACAAACCAGCAGAAAAAATTTGTTTTAGAATATATAAAATCCCTTAACGGTGAGCTTTCAGCCCAAAAGGCAGGCTACAAATCAAAAGATTTGAAAGCTATTGCATCTGATCTTTTGTCAAAAGATTCTGTTATTCATGAGATTAAATATCAGTTGAAAAAACAGATATCTTCACTGAGAGTTAATAAAGGTTATGTCATTCAAAAACTTCTTCAAATAGCCGAATTTTCGCTTGAAGAAGAGGATATTCTTGACAAAGAAGGCTGTTTAACCGGCAAAAAGAAATTAAGAGATACATCAGCCGGCTTAAAGGCACTTGAAAGCCTCTGCAAATATTTGGGATTTACGTCAAATCAGGATGAGGAAGAATATAAGCAGGCAAAAATTATTACTATTTCTAATCTTGATGACAGCAAAATTTAGTTTAAAGGAGAATTTTATGAAAAATATTAATGCGGAAGAAATGCTTTTAAACAATAAATCTCTGGATGAATTGATTAAAATGCGGATAGAAAAAGAATTTATGGATGATTTGAAAAAATCAAAGGAAAAACCTCAAAAACACGAATACACAGATATAAAAGATTTACCAAAGGACAAAATTTTTTCAAAATATTCTGTGTTCCGCTGTTTTAACAGGAATACAAAATGCGAGACATTTGTAAACGGTATTCAGGCTGATGCTTTGATTGGTATTCAGGATGCGGTGAGGAAAAAAATGCTTGACGGAGAATTAAATGCATTTACCACCGATGATTTGTATATAAAATTTGAGAAGGCTGTATTTTAATGACAAAATTTATAACACCTTTTGCAAAACCTGCTTACTTTGAGCAGGCTTTATTTTTATACGTAAAATATTCAAAATTTATGGATGACGACTATGCTTTGAACGGGTTATCCATATATGAATATTTTTACAATCTTGTTTTACGAAATCAATCATTTTTCTTTGCGATTGTTGAAGGAGATATTGTAAGCGGATTGGTATATTTGGATAATATAACCGGTGACAGTGAAAGATTGCATAGTGCTGAACTTACGACCTGTTTTGACAGACGTTTTTGGGGCGGATACACAAAATATTGCGCCCGTGTTTTTCTTGAATACTGTTTTAAAAAATACGGGTTTGTAAAAATAAAAGCACTGGTTTATCCTGAAAATTTCCGTGTAAAGACGCTTTTAAAATCCGCGGGTTTTGAAAAAGAAGCGCTGTTGAAAAATGAGACCATAAGGAATGGAAAATTGCAGGATATAGAGGTTTACTCGGTTTTTAATAAGTGAGGACGGAAGTTCAGAAGACAGGATGGCGAAGGGAAGGTAGGAGGGTAAGAAGGTTAGAAGATAAGCTGTTATCAATAGGTATTTTGTATGCAATATAAGAAAAACAATTTCGTAATTATTCCTTGGGATACAGAAGAATTATGCGGTTTTTCGCCTGTCATTCTGAGGGCATAGCCCGAAGAGTCTCATAATTTAGGCTCAGAATGACAAATTTATTTAGTTTATAAAAAAATAGAAAGGGTAAAAAAATGAAGGTAGAAACAGAAGATTTAACACAAAAACTTTCTCCTGTAGAAGAAAGTTTTTTATTAGGAAATATAACCGAAAAATATGATCGTTTTAATGAACAGAGAAGCACACAGCTTAGCGATATAAAGCTTGTAAGGGATGCAATTTATAATTCGACAGTCCCAGTGATAAACAGCTGGGATTGCAAAATAGAACTTCCGGATATATACGAACTGGCGCAGACTTTAAAGTCTCATATAAGTGAAAATTTGTATTCCCATCCGGATGCAATGTTTGATGTTGGCGGCACAAACCCGCAGACACAGGGTTTTGCAAACAAACAAAAGGCAATGCTTGTAAATACTTTTGAGAACATGAAGCTTGAAGATGAAATTGAAAAGGTTATAGACAGCATTGTAGAGACTGGTGAAAGCACTCTTTTTGTAGGCTGGGAAACTAAGATTAAGTCGGTGCGGCGCGCGCAGACAATTGAGGAACAGATTTTAAATCCTGAAAATAGAGGTTTTGTGATTGATGAAAAGGTTATTTATGATAATGCAAAAGTTAAACACATAAAATCGGAGGATTTTGTATTTGATAAATATAACCGTGATAACTGGGATAAGTGTGCAAAGATTTACAGAACTTATTCGACTATAGATGAATTGTTTTCGGATAAGGCAAATAACATGCTTGATGATAGAAAACTGGAAGTATTGAAAGGAGTGGTGGCAGGTAAAAAATATCCTAATAATGACGATA
>CALVEX010000103.1 GCA_944326655.1 Candidatus Gastranaerophilales bacterium
AGTTTCGGCAAATCCTGTTGATGCATTTGTAGAGGCCCCCATTTTATCCACTTGTTTGAAGAAATCGCCTTCTTCAAGACCATTTGACCCGTTAAACAGGTTGTGTTCAATATAATGGCTAATTCCGCGTAATTTATCGGGTTCATTCATTGAACCTGTATTAACGTAAGTCCTTAAAACGGTTTCACCCTCCTGAGGAACAATAATTACCTTTTGCCCGTTAGAAAGTTTATAGCAATAAGCTTTTGTATCGTAAGGAAAATTAATTTCTCCGGTTTTTGTATAAGCAACAGGTGTTTTTACAGAATAATCCGGCTGAACGCTTGGCAATTGACTTATTTGCGGGTTCGTCTGAACTTCATTTCCTTTAAATGACTGCTTACTGCTATATACGTATTTATTTACACTATTTATTGAATTTACTCTAACCACATTAATATAAAAACATGAACAAAGAAAAAATTGCCTTTTCTATAAAGATTTTGAAACAAATCCGGAATAAAGTTCAGGTTATATAAAATTATCTAAATATCGTTTGTTCTCTGTCAGGGCCGACACTGACTATTGATACAGGGACTTCAAGAAGTTCTTCAAGACGTGTAAGATATTTTTTGCAGTTATCCGGTAATTTATTATATTCTCTTATATCGGATATTTTTACGCCCCAGCCTTTGTGTGTTTCGTATATGGGTTCAAGATATTTATGGATAAATACATCTGTCGGGTAGCTTGTATAAATTTTTCCGTCACGTGTATCTTTATATGCGGTGCATATTTTGATTTCATCAAAACTGTCAAAAACATCAATTTTAGTTAGAGCAATTGAGGTAAGCCCTCCGACAAGTACTGCATATTTCATTGTAACAGCATCAAACCATCCGCACCGCCTTGGTCTGCCCGTTGTAACACCGTATTCACGGCCGATCTCTCTTATTTTATCTCCAGTTTCGTCTTTAAGCTCTGTTACAAAAGGCCCTTCTCCTACTCGTGTCACGTAAGCTTTTGCAACACCTATAACCTCATCAATCATTGTAGGTCCATAGCCTGAACCGGTTGCAGCTCCGCCTCCCACAGGATTAGAAGAAGTGACAAAGGGATATGTCCCGTAGTCAATATCAAGCATGACCCCCTGTGCGCCTTCAAAAAGAATTGATTTTTTGCTGCGTTTTGCATCTTCAAGTTCTTTTTGCCAATCGAAACATACGTATGGTTTAAAAATTTCGGCATATTTTTCGCAAAGAGCAAGTATGCATTCTTTTGAATAAGGTTCAAGACCGTAAACTTTTTCAAGAGTTTTATTTTTTAACGGAAGAATAATGTCGAGTTTTTCATTTAAGGCATCAGGGGAATACAAGTCCTGAACTTTAAATCCTATTCTCGCCATTTTATCCGTATATGTTGGGCCTATACCCTTTTTGGTTGTTCCGATTTTTCCTTTCCCGGCCGTATTTTCTGTGTAGCCGTCGACTTCAGTGTGATAAGGCATTGTAATAGATGCCAGCGGATTAATTCTTAAACCGGAAACATCAATACCTTCTTTAATAAGTCCTTGTATTTCCTGTTCGAAATATTCAGGTAAAATAACAGTTCCGGCGCCGATAAAGCATGTTTTGCCCTTGTATAAAATTCCCGATGGTATCAAATGAAATTTGAATGTTTTGTTATGGGCAACTACAGTATGCCCTGCATTACAACCGCCCTGATATCTTATAATTAAGTCAGCATCTTGTGCTAATAAATCAGTAATTTTGGCTTTACCTTCATCGCCCCATTGTGCGCCTACTACAACTTTATTCATATCCCTAATCCTTTCATAAAGCTCTTTACTGATTTATTTTAACACAAAAATAATATCGTTAAATTTTTTATCGTAATTATCTCTTAAATAATATAACAGTAATGCGATTCTTCGCTGCCTAACTGTCATTCTGAGGGCATAGCCCGAAGAATCTCATATAATATATTATTACGGCAGACAATCAAAATATGTTTTGGAGCTGTCATACGGACATTCATTTCTCAGTGCGTAGTACGAACATCCAATTCCGTTGCCTTTCTGGGTAGAAGTTAAATTGCATGGATTTCCTGCTCGTTCTTTTTGATATTCTTCTTCATAATCACCCTGTTCGAGTTCTTCATCGCTAATTGTTGTCGGCTTACTAAGTCCGGATGTTAAAGAATCATTTTTTTCGTTGGTCCTAAACACAAATATATCATGTCCGAGTTTATTTGGTCTTTTAGCCCCGTTTGTGTCTATACCTATATATATAGCGCCTTCAATAATTGTAAAATTAATATAGCTTCCGTCATTCATGGCATAAGTATCCCATACTGGATTCCCAATGCCTGCCAGTGATGAAAGTGAAACTTCTTGTTTATTGTTGTAAGTTCTTATAGTATCGTTATCTCTATCTATATATCTGTCATTTCTAGTGTAATAATTTTTTTGTCCGTTCATATTCAAAAGATTTTTAAATAAAATTTCGTAGCATTCTTCGGCATTTACATATTTAAAATTTGGTGTATTAGGATTGGTTTGGTATGTGCAGTACTGAGTAAAATTATCCAGTCCGTAGTCGGCTTTAGCCTTGAGAATCGCCTGTGAAGCAACCGATACAGTCTTTTTATACTGGGTTTCAAGAGTTTTATTTTGGAATTTGTGAATAAGAGAAGGCATAGTCATTGCAGCAACCACTCCGATTATTCCGAGGGTGATTAAGACTTCAGCCAATGTAAATGCGGCGCGACGTTGACTGTTCGACAGGACTACGCGCGTAGCGCCCTCAGCCAAAGTGAACGCAGGTATCAACTGAACGTGTTCCATGTCCCCTCCCTTGAGGGGAGGGGAATT
>CALVEX010000104.1 GCA_944326655.1 Candidatus Gastranaerophilales bacterium
AGTTGTTGCTGTTCCAAAATCCACGACAATAACAGGATGTTTATACAAAATATAAGCACCTGCGGCATTTGCAATCCTATCAGCACCTGCTTCTTGCGGGTTGTCAATTGCAATCTTTACACCCGTATTTATATCATTTGACAGAATAATAGATTTGAGTTTAAAAGTATTATCAACAGCGGTTTTAAATTTATTTGTAAGCTCTTCTACAACTGATGAAATAATAGCGCCTTCTATTTTGAAATCCTTACAAAGCGATTTCAAAAGCACTTCGTATTCTTCAACAAGCGCTTCTTCATCAAAAATTCCTAATGTAATACTTGTATTCCCGATATCTGCTGCTAATAACATAAAAACTAGTCCTCTTTCGAAGACCAGTTTATATCAAAGAAAAACTTTTTGCAAAGACTAAGCATTCTGTGTATGGATAGAAACATCATTGTAACCGGGAACTGTACCGGTTTTAGAAAAATCGTCCAATGTAGCAACAAATGCACCTTGTTTTGCCGCTCCGCCTTGCTTTACTGCCGGATTCTCAAATTTTCTTTTCATTCTTGTAAGAAAATCGTCTTCTGAACCGATTGCGCCTATAGAATTAGCACCCATAGTTATATCTCCTTAATATTTTTATACTCATATCTCTTATATATATATTAAGGATATAATTTCTATAAAATTGTCAGTTTTGTGAAAATAATTTACAAAACTTTACAATAGATTATTTAAGAATATTTTTAACAAGCGCAAGAGCAGTTTTGGTGGTTGCAAGACCGCCTTTGGAACTCTCTTTTAACAAAGGAGACATCAGCTGGCCTGTCTGTTCCATTGCATCAACAACCTCATCCGGAGGAATTTTTGAAATTATATCTGCCATTGCAAGTTCGCTTGCTGTAACTGCATGGATTGCAAGAAACGGATTACGCTTTACGCAAGGAATCTCAACAAGGCCGCAGACAGGATCACAGGTCAATCCGAGAATATTTTTAAGCGCAAGAGCTGCCGCATTGATTATTTGTTTAACTGTTCCCCCGCGCATTTGGGTTAACGCAGCAGATGCCATCGCAGATGCAACACCACATTCAGCCTGACAACCGCCCACCGCACCGGCAAGCGACATTTTATTAGAAACTATTCTTCCTATCTCTCCAGCCGTTATAAGAGCATTAATCTCATCATCCTCACTAATTTTATTTTCCTGTGCATAAGCAATTAAAACAGAAGGAACAATACCGCATGAACCCGCCGTAGGACAGGCAGCAATTGTACCCATCCTTAAATTTTGCTCACTCGTTGCAAGTGCATAAATCATAATTTTTTCTGCAACCGGTCCTAAAATTGAATGGGTTTCCTTATACCGTTTTTGTAATTTATTGCACTCATCGCCGCTCATACCGCTCGGTGACAACTCCGTTGATTTCAAACCTTCATTTATAGCTTCTTTCATTGCCTGAAGACTCTTTGCAGCCTGCAATCTTACCTTATATTCTGAATACTCGCCTTTTTCAACCTCGTTTTGAAGAGCTATTTCAAAAATTTGTTTATTTTGTTCTTTACAGGCATAATATAGTTGTCTGAATGTAGTTATAGGATACTTCATAAAATCAACTTTCCAATTTTTTAATATATCTCACAATGTACATATCTTTTAGCTCGCTTATCTCTTTAAAACATGCGTGGGAAAGCTCTCCATCCAAACAGATACACATAGAAGCATCTTTTCCTTTTCCGCTTCTGTCACAGTGAAGCGAAGCTATATTAACATTATCCTTCTGAATTATTCCGGTTACGGAAGATATCACCCCCGGCATATCGTCATACACAAGCAAAAGCGTATTATATTTTCCGTTAAGCTTAACCTGAAAATTATTAATATTTGTAATTTCTATTTCGCCGGCACCGACCGAATTTCCCGATATAAGCATATTTAAACCGCCTTCTATCACAAAATCAACGGCATTTGGGTGTCTGTTAAAATCCTGAAGAAATTCAAATTCATATTTAATCTCTTCTGCCTCCGGCGTATCAAACACATTTTTTATCCTTTTATCACAGACAGAAAAGCCTAAAATCCCTGCAAGAAGACCTTTATCCGTACCATGTCCCTTACCGGTAGATGCGTATGAATTATAAAGTTTAAAAGTTATTTTGTCAGGCTTTGCGTTATAAATATTACGGGCAAGAAGCCCTAATCTTACAGCTCCTGCGGTATGAGAGCTTGAAGGTCCTGCCATTACAGGGGAAATGATATCTATTATTGAAGATTGGTACATTACTTTTTATTTCCTGTTACTATATTATACCATCACATTAAATATTGTAAATAATTTGTAAAATTCTGACAATAAATTTCAAGTTTATGTTTTTATATATATGTGTGTTATGTAATTTTTAGTGTAGTAAAGGAGTAAGATGTTTAGCCCTGAATTTATGAAATATTTGATTAACTATCAAAAATCCGACTTTACCCCTGAAGAAACAAAAAAGGAAATTAAGTTTAAGAATAACGGCGGCGGTAAACTGGCTGAAGTTTTGGCGATTGTTAATAAGTAATTTAAATAATGTATTCTGAATTAAAAAATAGCATAATAAATTCGTCATTCTGAGCCTAACATATGAGATTCTTCGGGCTATGCCCTCAGAATGACGGTCAGGCGAAGAATCGCAAAATTGTTCTGTTCGCCATAATTACATTAATTTTTTAATAAATAAAAAAAATCCCGAAAGAGATTTTCGGGATATAAATTGTGATATTAAGTTCATAATTAATTATTAAAAGAATTTTACCGGTGAAATATATTTTAATTTACACATTGAACCGGGGATATTACTGCATTCTATTGCCATTGAGGTCCCGTCGCAGTAAGGAGTGGAGCTTCCTACAAAGCCAGATAAACATGCTCCTTCTTTAAAAGATATACTTTTCTTAGGCCAAGTTATACGCCGGCGCCCGTTTGAGTCTATTAGCTCCCTTTCTACACTTACCTGCATATGCTCCGTACTGTCACCGCCGGAACCTTCAGGGTTGGCATCCTTGTCATAAGCCGGAATGACTAAGCTGGACATTGTTATGTAGAAAGGATAAACATCTTCCCAAAGCTTCGAATCACCCTGTTTGCCGTTCACATCAACATAAACGGTATAGCCGTAAGAGTTGGTATTGTCAACGCCGTCGTAACTTCCGCCCTGTTTATTATTCGCCAAAGCAGGGATTGCCTGAGGGTTCTGGCGGACGTTATACAAAAGCATGCCGTTGCGTAGCGTTATATCTGCTGTTTTATCTTTAAAATCTGTGGTGTCTGAACTTATGCTGCTGCCCGAGCAATCGGTTGTACCTGATTTGGTGTTCGTGCGTTCCGCAAACATTTTACAGAAGTTTTCACCGCTGCGGGGTAAGGTTCGGGCTATTTGAACACATCTACAATCAACTTCGGCATTATTCCATTCCTGACCCTCCGGGCACTCGGGAGGCCAGGGTGTAATATCTTTCCAGGCACAGACGCCGGGGGTGCTGTCAAATGTTTTGCCCTTACAATATTGAGGACGTATCTCACTGTCATCCGGAAGCTCACAAGCATTTACAACCGGAGTGTCTCCGGAACCAGTCTCTGGATCTGAACCAGGATCAGGATCTGAGCCGCCACCTGTTCCGGAACCGGGATCAGGCTCCGGATCCGGCTCGGGTGAAAATGGTGTAAGTTTACACACTGGCCAGTGATCAAGTGTTTCTTCCTGTGATTCTATCATCTGTGTCTTATAATACTCACCGTTTATTGTGGAACCACATGTAAAACGCGAAGGATAAAGACCGTAAGCAATTGGTCCGCAATTATTATTTACTCCGTCACGGCATGAATGGGTACAACTTTCTTTAAGCTCATTTTCTACTTCTTCTGCACTTGCATCAGCATTAACGGATGTATAAGTACTATAGAAAAGAGGCCCAAAATCCCAATACTCATTGGATCGGCCCATAATATCATCAATATAGGCTTTACCAGGACATTTTACATAACGAAAATAATAATTTTTATTTTGAATATGACTATATCCTACATAAACTTCTTCAAACCATTTTGGGACTGAAGAACAATCTACATCCTCTAAATTTTCGTAGACTGGAATTAAGCTACTTTCGAATCTAGAATGAATCGGGAAAGAGGAAGAAGATACATTGTCAATATTATAATGAGTATCCTCAGCACATTGATAGTAAACCTTATCACCTGTAGCAGGAGTAGTCTGGGAAGCAGCTGCCGGAGGATAAATATAGGAAAATAATCTGCTCAAAGGATTATTAGTAAGTATATAATCCTCATCCGTGTAAGAAAAATCAGCAAAAATATTACGTGTCACATCGCGAAGCGTTAAATAGGCAGTGGTGTAGGTATAGGAGGTTATTTTATCCAGTTTTGCTTTCGTGACCCCGATTGTTACGGCGACTATAACAGAAATTATCAGCATAACAATTACTATTTCTGTCAAAGTGTATGCTGCTTTCCTCTTGCGGGGTGCGGAAGTGCAATTGGGTGAATAAGTTCGTTTCGGCAGCGTACCGCTGAAAAAGTTAAACTTATCTTTTAGCCCTGAGATGGAAAGACGTTCCATATCCCCTCCCTTGAGGGGAGGGGAAGTTAAGGGGTGGGTGAGACCAGACGACAAATCTAAATCTATCATCCCATGGCCTTCGGAATTTTGTTGGGGTAGAAACCCCAACCTACAGCTCTTAGCTTCCAATCCTCCTAAATCAGCCCTCTCTCTAACTCTCTCCCGAGGAGAGAGAACGCTTTCCTCCTCCCTCTCCTTAGCAAGGAGAGGGTTGGGGTGAGGTTTATGCGATTGCGACGGTCGTTCCACACGCTGGCAATGACATGTTTCTTGCGGGCTCTGACCGCAGATAAAAGCCGGCCTTCCGTTATTTCGTCCCCTCCTCGAAATCATAGATCTCGGTCCTCCCGCAAGGGGAGGACATAGAAAACTTTGTGAGCTTTGCTCACCGATAATGGCATATCTTCCTATCTTCTTATCTTCCTGCCCTCCGGCGGAGCTTAGAGCCCCCCCCCCGAAACTAAATCCGCGCCACGACTGCTTTTTCATATCTTATCTCCTTTTATAAATATATCACCGCAATTTGTTATATAAATTCAGTATAACATGTTATTTACATTTGTACAAGTGCGTAAATTCAAATATGCACAGCATAAAAAAAACGCCGCCTTCTTTCGAAAACGACGTTGGAATTCTTGAACAATTCCTCGTAATAGTGTGAAGTGTAGTGTGCAATAAAACGCTTTTTTGATTTCTCGTTTTATGCATTTCCTCATGTCATATATATAAAAAAATTTTTGTATATATTATTGCTATATTTTAAATATCAAAACTATATTTTGTTACAAATCTTTACATTAGTAGTTTAATTTCTCTTCTGAATTGTAGTATTATAAAAATAGAACAGGATTTTTTTGAAAGGGAGAAATATGAAAATATTAGTGTCTAATGATGACGGAATAGCCGCAAACGGAATAAGATGTCTTACTGCAACTCTTGCAAAAGAACATGATGTTTACGTTATAGCACCCGACAGAGAAAGAAGTGCCGCAGGACATTCGCTTACTTTGCACACCCCTTTAAGAGTCGAAGAAGTTGAGGCATATAACGGTGTAAAAAGAGCCTGGGTTACGACAGGAACTCCCGGCGATTGCGTAAAAATAGGTATTAATGCGATTTTAACTCCCGAAGAACAGCCAGATATTGTTATCTCAGGGATTAATCACGGGCCTAACTTAGGCGCTGACATTTTGTATTCCGGAACGGTAAGCTGTGCCATGGAAGGAGCAATGCTTGGAGTCCCTAGTATTGCAATGTCTTTAGCCAGTATGAACTATGAGTACGAACATTTTGAATACAGTGCAAGGTTTGTAAATTTGCTGCTAAAAAAACTCAAAGGCTTCAATTTCCCTAAAAAAAGTATTCTGAATATTAATGTTCCGGCGCTTGACGAGGAAGATATAGCCGGCGTTGCAATAACAGAACTCGGACGGAAGATGTTCACCGACAACTATGAAAAAAGAATTGACCCCAGAGGAAAAGTCTACTACTGGATGGCCGGAGAATTGATTACCGAAGCGGAAGATTCCAACACAGATATTGCCGCAGTAAAAAACAACAAGATTTCAATAACACCAGTTACGTATGAGATGACAAAGGAAGATGTTATGGCCAACCTTGAAAATATTTTATGCAAAGGTGATTCCTGCAACTGGTTTAATTAGAAAGTATTTTATATAAATATTTGTAGCTTTTCGCGAATTATTTATCCGCGAAAAACGGTTGCTTTCGGGAGCAGCTTTTTCCGGATATACGCAAAATCAGCTTACTCCACAATTATTCTTGCCGGATAATTATTTCGTAAAAGCTCATTAACCATAGCCTGAGCCTTATCTCTAGTTGCATAAGACCCGACCTGAATTGTATAAGCTCCGCCGATACTTCTTACAAAAGGAGAAATTCCCAAACCTGCTTCGGCAATAATGCCTTTTGCAACTTCAGCCTGTTCTTTAGTCGAATAATAGCCTACAACAACTTTTGCAGAAACATTTTGCTGAACCTGTGTATTTTGAGGGGCAGGAGATGCAGTCTCTTCCGGCTTTGGATTTGCCTCGGCTTCAGATAATGTGACAGGTTCTTCCAAAGGCTCCGAGGATGTTTCAGCCTGCTGCGATTTCTGAGTATCAGGAATAACAACTTTTTCTTCAAGTTCATCAGCAAACATTTTATCATCCCGTGAATTATCTTCTTCCTGTAAAAGCTTTAACCTTTCATCCACAGAAGATTTATACATGTCATCATCTTCTGAAGACTGCTGCTGTGTTTCATCCCCGATAGAAACATCAACTTCGGGAGAAATTTGTTTTGCAATGCCTAAAAATAAAAGCAGCAAAATAAAAAATGCCGAAACAAATATTATTATGCCTTCATTCGGCTTTTTAGTAACCTTTTTTTGATACTCTTTATAGCTTATATGAGAAGGTTTTCTTAAATCTTCTTCCATTATACACCTCTAACCTTTGTTGATGCCAATATTATATCATCAATTTCTTGTGAGTA
>CALVEX010000105.1 GCA_944326655.1 Candidatus Gastranaerophilales bacterium
CCGGCGTATCCTGAATACTTACAGGTTCATAGCTGACCACTATTTTGGAATAATCCGGAATGGTGTCTGAAGCCGCTGTCTCAAGCGGAACTTCATTAGATGACATATATCCGCTTCTGGTTCTCCGCAATCTTCCTTCATTTTTCAAGACATTTAAAATAGATGTTGTTGCGATTTTTCTTAGATAAGCTTCCAGTGTCTCATCAGACGTAACAGTTTTTACGATAAGCAATGAACGCTTGCAGGTTTCATTGAAAAAATCATCATACAGATCTTCGTTATTCACGAATTTTCTGTCATTTTTTATAATTCTTTCTATTAAATCTATTTTATCCTGAGCTAATTCCACTTCACGGTTTCCTTGTTCTTACCACATTATAGCATAATTAAAAATATATGATAAGATTCAATTTAAAATCGGGGGTGCTAATCTCGCTGCTGGGCGGTTTTACGACGTTTAAGGTATCTTTAACAGATTGTAACACAATGTTATCAATTTCTGTAGACCCGCTGCTGGCAGCTATTTCCGCGTCTTGTACACTGCCGTTTTTATTAAGGGTTAAGTTTACTTTGACCTGATTTGAATAAGCATATTCTGTAGCAAGCAGTAAATCTGCCGAAAGCGAAAGTTTTATGCTTTTTCCTGCTGTTCTTAAATAGTTTTGTATTTTAGGACTGTAGGAAAGTACATCGGGAACATCCCATACAAGTCGTTTTACTTCCAGATAAGAATCTGTTGATATCGGTTTTTTGGCAGCAGGTGCATTTTTTAATTCTTTTACCTGCTGCGGTGTCTTTTGAATTTTTTTAGTTACTGATTTGTCTATATCGGGAGCGTTTGTTTCTAATATATTTTCCGGAGAGTTTGATTTCTCAGGTGTGTTTATAATATCTGAGGATGCCGGTACCGCAGCTTCAATATCCGATGCACTGTCAGATTTTGGTTTTAAGAATACAAAAGCGGATGCGCCTGCAAGTACTGTAATCAAAGCAGCCGTTGTAATAAGAGTTTTATTCCCTGATTTTTTTTGTTTTAAGAAAGCCTGCCCCGGCACCTGCTGCTGCGAAGCAGGATTGTCATACTGCATGTCGTAAGTTTCAATGTTATCTATATTGCTGTCAGATGCGGGATCTGTATCGTTATATAATACATTGAGTTTGTCTTCTTCCGCTGAAGGGTTTTCTTCCTGATAATCGCTGCCCGTGTCTGAAGCTGACATATTAAGCAAGGCATCAATGTCATCTAAATCCGAATTTGTATTATCCTCTTGGGTCTCGGTGTAGCCTGGTTCTTGCTGCGGTGTAGTTTCAGGTAATTCTGTTTCATTTACATCCGAGATGAGAGAATCTATATCGGGCACATTTTCTATAGACTCTTCATTTTGAGTTTGTTCAGGTTGTTGAGGTGTTGTATCATCAGAATTCAGCAAATCGTCGATTTGAGAAAGTAGATCGTCTGATGTTATTTCTTCAGCATTCTGCGTTGGAGTTTCATCTAATCCCAGCTCATCAATTGGTATACTGTTAAGATTTTCTTCTGTCATATTTTCAAGAAGATTTTGACCAAAGCTTCCTGTTTCAGTGTTATTTTGAACCGTATCGGAATTAGTTTCAATTGTACTTATATTTTCAATTGAAGAATCAGTTTGTATGTTATCTTCAGGATTTAACGAATCCATATAAGGCTCAATATTAACATCATCAAAGTTATCAGGAGTGAGGTTTTCTATATCAGGTATTTCTTGTTCGATTGTTTCGGAGCTGTTTTCTTCATTGTCCGGCAGAGTTGTATCTGCAATATTGATATCATCTTCACTGTTTTCCGGAGCAGTATTATCTTGTTCCGGAATGTCTTCAAAGGATATCATATTGTTGTCGGGATTTTCTGTTAACTCCATATCCGGCCGTATATCCGGTGTTTCAATGTCATCAAGAGAAATAGTGTCTTCTTCAATATTAGGGAGATTCTGGACTTCATCCATAAATGATGTATCAATATTGTCAAGCGATATTGTTTCTTCTACATTCGGCTGTATTGTTTCTTCAATATTTTCAGTTTCATTTCCGGTGTCAATATCATCAAATGAAATTTTATTATCGATGTTATTAATATAATCAACATCGTCATTTTGGGGCTGAATATCAATATTATCAAGCGATATTGTTTCTTCTTCGTTCGGCTGTATTGTTTCATCAATATCTGCGGCTTCGTCTCCGGTATTTATATCATCAAATGAAATTTTATTATCTATGTTGTCAATGTAGTCAACATCTACATTTTGCGGCTGTGTATCAATATCATCAAATGATATTGTTTCTTCTACGAAATTATTTTCGTCTGACTCGGGAATATTATCCAGAGCCGAGGTATCAATATCGTCAAATGTAATAGGTTCGGAAGATCCGGTTTCCTGTGAATCAATCAGGTCATTTGCTATTTCTATATTTGTATCTGTAATATTTACCGCTGCATCAGCTGTATTTTCCAAAGGCAAAAGTTCTTCCGCCGCTAAAGCTCCGATATCGGAGAGTTCCGAAAGTCCTGATGTCATATCTGTTACGTTTGCCTCGTCTGCTTGAAACTGCGGTTCGGCAGTTATGTCCGAAGTATTATTTTCGGCTTTGGGTATTTCTGTATCAATGTTTATTTCTTTTTTGTTAATTTGCGGGTCTGTCATTGCTTTATATGAAAGTGTTTCAAAGTTTTCATATTCAATGAATTTATCCCTGAGCTCGGCACTTTTCGTAAGCTGTTTAATTAAATATTGTTTGTCATCTTCCGAAATGTCATTATCGGCCATTGCAATAATTATTCTTTCGGAATTTTCAATATCCTGTTCGCTTGCGCCTGATGTGGTATTACCCTTATAATTTTCAATATAATTCTTGAGATCAGATACGGGGTTTAATTTTTCTTTTTCAATAAAATAATACTCATTGTTCTGGTTGTTTTTGTTAATGAGCTTAGGCTCAAAAAATCCGAGAAATTTTACATGAGAAAAATCTTTTGCAAGGTTTAAAACAAGATAAATATCGGGTACAAGACCATATTTGAAATGGGATTTTGGTATAAAAATAATATTTTCATCAAAAACAACCCTCACGTCAATGTGGATATTAGGAAGCATGATATCTGAGATATCAAGTTCTTCAAGGATTTTTTTGATTGAATGAATATTATAAATATCATTAACGTCAATGTTTTCGGAAGCCAGATATTTCAGTGCCAGTTCTGCACCCAGAGTATTTACATAAGCTCTGTTTTTAACGCCTTTGTCCGCAAACGAATTAGCTGCGGCACTGGCATCAAGCCTGTCTTGATCTTCAATATAAATTATAGTGTCTTGTTGAAATCCCATGCTCTTTCTCCTGTTTCTAATTAATAAGATGACACTGAATAAAAAAATATTCCACTTTTGTTGTAAACTTTTGTAACAAATATTGAAAAAATAATATATTTTAGTCAAAATAATTTTATCAGTCGTTTTAATTCTAATAAGTAAAAGTGTATAAAGGAGGTTTTCAATGATAAGTTCTGTTTCAGGTGTAAGTTTTCGTGGTGATGCGAGCACAAATATTTCCGATTTAATTAATTCTCCGGGTAAATATACTACTGCAGCTGCAGCTCAGGAAGTTCCCGCTGATTCTTTTGTAAGCGAAGGCAAGGCAGAAAAGAAAAAAAGCCATACAGGAGCAATAATTGGTACAATAGTTGGTTTGCTTGCTGCCGCTTATATAGGTTTAGGTATTGCAGTACATAAAGGTAAATTGTCAGAAATTCCTGAACCAGCCGGCTTTATGGACAAGACTAAAAACTTCTTCCATAAAATTGGTAAGAGCGCCGATGATTTATGGTTGAAAGTTAGAGGTAAAAAGGCTGAAGAGACGCCAAAAACTCCTGATGCTCCCGGCGGCGAAGGACCGGACCCTGGAACTGCGTCGGCCTAGTTCATATAAATGTAATAAAAAAGTCCGCATTATGCGGACTTTTTTTTACTCTAAAAATTCCGCAAGAATGACATTGCTTATAAGTATCCCCTCTGTTGTCAGCGAAAAACCTGTATTAGTTTCTTTAAGATACTTATAAGAAATGTACTTATTTAATGTCTCTGCGTACTTTTTACGGAAATCTATATTAAATTTTTTATTTATTTTTTCTGTGTTTATTCCCTCAGATTTACGAAATCCTAAGAAAATTTCTTCCTCTAATTGCTCCCGCTCAGAGAGTTTATGGCTGTCTTTGCGGATTGCGGGGTTATTTATATATTCTTTTAAATTAGATGTATTAAAATATCTTATTCCGTTTTCATAACCGTGTGCGGCAGCTCCAAAACCGTAATAACTGTTATTGTTCCAGTAATTTAAATTATGTCGGGATTCAAAATTTTCTTTTGCAAAATTGCTGATTTCATAATGCCTGAAATTGTTTGAGGTCAAAATGTCGATTGCTTTTAAATACATCTCAGCCTGTGTGTCTTCATCAGGAAGATTTTGCGGCCGATTTTTGAAAAAATAACATCCTTCTTCAATTTTCAGACCATACAAGGAAACATGCTGTATGCCTAAGGAAATCGCATGCAATAAATCTTGTTCAAACATTTTAACGGTCTGCGAGGGCAAACCGTAAATAAAATCAAGACTTATGTTGTCAAACCCTGCTTGTTTAGCGTATTTTACAATATTTTCAACATCTTTGTGGCTGTGCCTGCGCCCTATGTTTTTTAGAATTTCATTATCAAATGTCTGACATCCTATACTTAATCTGTTTATGCCGGTTTTTCGTAGATTTTCCAGATAATCAGGGTTAATTCCTTCAGGGTTAAGTTCGGCTGTAATTTCGGTTGAAGAATTCGTGTTAAAAAGGTTAATGAGCTGTGAAAACTCATCCGGTGTAAGAAGCGAAGGGGTTCCGCCGCCAAAATAAACAGTATTTACTTCTTCATTTTTGTAAGATTTATGGATTTCCTCTTTTAATGCGTTTAAATACGCGGGTTTTAAGTTAATTCTACAAACTGAAACAAACGAGCAATATCTGCATTTGGACTTACAAAAAGGGATGTGTATGTAAACATTTTTTACCATAATTTTATGATATTATAAATAATTTTTCATTTACAGTTGCAAAATTCTTCAAATATGAGTTATAATAAAAATATAAATTATAAAACAGAGGAGTGATTATGAAAGATATTATTAAAAATTGTAACTTCGGGGGGGGGGCACTCTAAGCACTCCTCATAACGGTTTTGGGCTTTTCGGGTATAGGCAGAAATCTCATTTCGGTTTTACGTTAGCCGAGATGATGGTCGTCATGTTAATTTTGAGTATTATAATGGCTGCAATGGCACCTGTAATGACAACAAGGAACAAACTTGACCAGTCCTCTCCGTGGCAATGGGCAACAAACGGATCTGATGCTTATTTTGGGATAGGGAGTTCCCAAACAGCCATGATAGGCCAGCAGGAAGTAGATGCAAATGATGAAGCATCCCGTTTAATAATTACTTCACCTGCAGGTAGAAACCATATACTATTTAAGCAGGATAATACCATTCTTGGGAAATTACGCTTTGAAAACAGCGGCTTGCTTTTGGGAAGCCAGAGTGCGGGAACTACAACTACTACCCGTTCCTTAGGCATTGGCAGTACAATAGGTTCAATCGGTACGGATTCCATTGCCATAGGCAGCAGCGCGGCTGCAAGCGGTAATTCAGCAATAGCAATAGGCCAGACTCCTTTGGATGCATCCGGCTTAAACAGTATAGCCATAGGGAACAAGCTTTATTCAAGCGGTCAATATGCAATAGGCATGGGCTTTGAGGTAACAGCAAACGGGGGACAGTCAGTATCTATCGGTAATACAGACACAAGCGGTTCAAATTACCGTGCAATAGCCATAGGTACCATGGCAAGAGCAAGCGGTGAAAAGACTATCGCCATGGGCAACCTGACAAATGCGTCAGCAGATTATTCTATAGCTATGGGTGACACCAATAATGCAAACGGTAGTACAAGTATCGCCATCGGGAGAAGCAATACCGCAGGTGAGGACAATGCTATTGCTATTGGAAATAGCAATACAGTTAACGCATTGAACTCAATAGCCATAGGGAATAATGCACAAATTTTAGTGGGCAGCAAGTATTCAGCTTCTGACAATTCCGTAGCTATCGGAGCTGGAGCTAATACCTCGGCGCCATCGACAATAGCTATAGGTAATGAAGCAAGTATCTCATATTTTGCCGGTAGAGCAGTAGCTATAGGTAATAAGACGCAAACAAGCGGCGGTGATTCTATAGCTATAGGTAGTGAGGCCGCAGTTCTTGATGATAACAGTA
>CALVEX010000106.1 GCA_944326655.1 Candidatus Gastranaerophilales bacterium
ATTATTGTGAAAGATATTCAGGGCAATGAGCGTGCCAAAGGCAAAACCGCAAATCTATGGCGTTATAGAGCGCTTGCAGGCGGATTTTTTATCTTTAAGCATGAATATGTGATGGTATTTGAGAAGAAATAAGATGTTTTTATTGTTTTTACAACACGCAGCATGAGTTCATTCCAGCTTTCTTTTTCTCCTAGTCTGAAAAGTTTTACGCTGTCATACCAGTCGCAATGAGATAAATCCATATGCCATCGCCAATTATAGTTGTAAGGCAGAAGAACAATACATGGTTTGCCCATAGCTCCTGCAAGATGCGCCAGAGATGAGTCGCTTGATATTACAAGGTCTACGTTTTCCAGAGCGCCCGCAGTGTATGAAAAATCCTTGAAACTGTCTGCAAGATTTGTTATGTCATATTTTGAGGCAAGTTTTTCAAATTCTTCCGAGCCTTCAAATGTCTGTGCCGAATATATTTTTACATTTTTTAGATTAAAAAGAGGCGCAAACGCTTCAACATTAATTACCCTGTCCGTTTCGTAATACGTATTTCCTTGCCATTTTATTGCAATTTTAAATTTGTCATTATTGAAAAATTTTTCTTTGAAATATTGTACTTTATCAGGCATTGCTTTTAAGTATTTGTCATGATGCATAAATATTTCTTTGTTGTTAAGCCCCAGAACGTAAGGTACACTTAAAAATGGGATATGCACATCAAAATCAGTTCTGTTTTCCTCATAGAATAAATCCATAACCTCTATTTGCGGGAAATTGTCTCTGAAAAGCTGGGACAATGCAGTTTGAGGTTTGAGAATGATTTTTTTACACCGTTTTTGAAGCTCCGGCAGATACCTCGCAAACATTATCATATCGCCGAAACCTGCTTCATAATATGTGTAAAGTGTCTTATCCGAAATATCTTCGCCCTGCCATAATTTTGATTTTTTCATCAATTGCGGATAAGTGACTTCTTGTGAGGTTATTGCAGTGTTTCTGCATAATCTGTTTTCAAAATATTTCATCCCTGTTTCGTAATTTTTTATCCTGAAATAGCCCAGCGATAAAAAGTAAAGTACTTCTTTATCCTGCGGGTTAATTTTATGGCATTTTTGAAAATATTCAATTGCTTTTTCAGGTTTGTTTAAAAATAAATAAAGGCTTGCAAGGTTATAGAGTGCTTTTTCTGATTTCGGGTTAATTTCAAGCGCTTTAAGATAGTTTTTTTCGGATTTTTCATATTCAATGTTATTTTTGTATGCAAGTGCAAGCAAAAAATATATTTCAAAGCTCTCAACCCCAGTATTTACGGCTTCTTCAAGAATTTGTACAGTTGATGAAAAATCACCTTTTTCGTTATAAACTCTTGCAAGATTTTCATAGAAATAGCTGTCCTTTTTTAGAACAAGCGCCTGCTTTATGTATTTTTCAGCTTCTGTAAGCTTGTTTTGGGAAAGCTTTATCATGCCTAACAAGTTTAATACCTGATAATTGCCGGGAGATTCTTTCAGAATTTCCTGATAAATTTTTTTAGCCTGTTCTAAATCTCCGTTTTGATGATATTTGAACGCATTATTGAAATTTTCATTTTCCAAAACAGCCATAAGTTATTATATACAGATTTTTTCGAAAAAATCAAAAAATTTATTATCAGATAAAATTTAAAATGAGAGTCATGCTGAACTTGTTTCAGGGTCTTATTACTGGAGGGGCAGAAGGCAAGAGGGCAGGCTGGTTACGTCATCCTGAACTTGTTTCAGGATCTAATTTAGATATAGAAGTAAATTCAGCATCAGAACATTCTGTCTTGCCCGTAAAATCTCATGCATTTGAAGGATAAAATATCAAAAAATATGGTTTATTCTGATAATGTACATCAAGGGCATGCCCAAAAATATAAAAGGCATGGTGTAAAAGGGACAATATTACAAAATATTAACCAAACTTGAAGAAATGTTAAATATCCCGAAACCATGATGAAATCATGGTTTTCACGGAAAAAATATTGAGGAGGAAAGGTTAGAAATAAAAAAGTTGTCCGCAGCTGATGTATAGAGTACAATTAATACTATATTCAACTTCTTGTAGAGGTAGGATGATTATTAATGCAAAACAAAGTTAAACAAAATCTTTTACAGATACAGGAAGACATCGCACCTTATAAACCAAATATTATTGCAGTTACAAAGTATTTTGACGAAACCGCTATAATTGATGCTTATAATGCAGGATTAAGAGATTTCGCAGAATCACGAGTAGTTGAAGCTGTAAAGAAAATTGACAGTCTTCCTTCAGAGGTGAAGAACAATTCAAGATTTCATTTTATAGGTCATCTTCAGACTAATAAGGTCCGAAAGGTTGTAGGAAATTTTGATTATATCCACTCTGTTGACTCATTGAAACTTGCAAAAGTAATATCTGACGAAGCTAAAAATATAGGCAAAGTCCAAAATATTCTTCTTGAAGTAAATATTGCGGCAGAAAAACAGAAGTACGGCTTTTCCGAAACCGAAATTTTCAATGAATTCACCTCTTTAAAAGAGCTTCCGAATATTAATATTGCAGGTTTGATGTGTATGACACCTCTGGGAGCTTCTGAAGAAGAGCAGGACAAAGTATTTTCCGGTATTGTTAAACTTAAACAAAATCTTGAAACTAACTTTGGTATTACATTAAAAGAACTGTCGATGGGGATGAGCCAGGATTACAAAGAGGCAGCTAAATATGGTGCAACAATGTTAAGAATTGGTAGAAAATTATTTAATTAAAGTAAGATAAACGGAGGAAAAACGGTGGCAGCAGTAACAGACAAAATTAAATCAGTAGTAGATTTTTTAGTAAAAGGATTTGAACCGAGAGAAACTATTTTTGATGAAATGGCTCAGGAAGTTGAGGATGATTATCCTGTTCAGGATAATTTGGCAATAGATCCGGCTTATTCTTATCAGCCTGCAATGGATAAAACAAATGAGCTAAAAGTGGTTAGCCATCCGGGTTTCAAAGGTTACGAAGTTAAGGTTATGGAACCGAGATCATTTGAAGATGCTGCAACAATTGTTCAACACTTAAGAAACAGAAAGACCATCGTTTTAAACCTTCATCTTTTAGATAAAGAACAATCACAAAGAACAATTGATTTTGTTTGCGGTGCTGCACACGCACTTGACGGAAAACCCCAGAAAGTCGGTGATCTTGTATTTGTATTTACACCGAGCAATGTTACATTGTCTGTTGATGTATCTGCAAACCAGAACAAATTTAATGACTCATTGTGGAGAGCTCCTTTACAGTAGAAACTGTACTTCACATAAGAGTTTTATATTATGAGAAAGAG
The DNA here is from genome assembly GCA_944326655.1 of Candidatus Gastranaerophilales bacterium. Classification (GTDB taxonomy): domain Bacteria; phylum Cyanobacteriota; class Vampirovibrionia; order Gastranaerophilales; family Gastranaerophilaceae; genus Stercorousia. The sequence goes on from CALVEX010000106.1 coordinate 3,329, forward strand.
AGAGATAGTTGAATATGAGGCACTTTAGTGCCTCTTTTTTTGCATAAATGTATTATCAGCGGTTTTTGTAACAAAATGTAAATATGTATTTAAAAAGCCTGAAATTCTGTCATAATGCCTCATAGCATAGCATAGCATAGCATAGCATGCGTGCAGTGGTGTCAATTTTTTTTGACAATATGGTTTAATATAAGTAAGAGAGGTATTATTTATCGAGGAGATTTATTATGGTTGACGGAATCGGGCCGGCACAGGTATCAATAAAACAAGGGCAGGGCATTACACACGCTCTAAAAGATCTGGTTGATAAACTTGTTAAAGATAAGAATGCACAATTATCTGACGGAAAAATTTCCAAAGAAGAATGGCAGGCAGCGATTAAAGTGCTGGACGGTATTCAGCAGTCAAGAAAGGCAAATAATCAGGCAAGCATATTCGGAAGAAACTATCTTGTGCATAAAGGTGACAAAATTGATTTTTCTGCTGATGAAATGAACAGATTGTATGCGGCTATGGGTGTTGAGATAAAGGGCGCTGATGCATTGCAGCAGGATGCTTCCGAGGAGCTTGAAACTGCGGAGCCGCCGGAGACGGTTCCGGAATCTGAGCAAGACGCTCAAACATTTGAGTACACGCCAAAACCAATTCAGCAGGTATCGGACGAAGAATTACAGATGAACACATCTCAAATGCAGATGCTCCTATCTCAAAATTCCGGAGATACCATTACTCCGGATATGGCCGCAAATTATTTTCAAAAAGCGGGTTTTAATCAGGGAGCCGGTGATTTGCAGCGTCTACAACATTTTTCACAGAAGATAATCCAAGAGGCTTTACGTGAAATTGTTGGTTCTATACAGCAAAGTCAGGGTTCGGAAGATTTACGCCCTCAGAATACACCTGTAGATCTGGATGAAATAAAATTAGGCAGTCCGACAAGAGGGGACCTTGCATCAGAGCATTTAATCGCTACCGAAAGAGTTCAAAATCCTGACGGCAGCATAACTATAACTTATAAATATGATTTTAATGACCGTAAAGGAATTTTAAGCGATACTCAAACAATCAAAGAAAATGAGGACGGTTCGGTTTCTGTTATAAACGCTATGGTCGGGTGGCGCGGTAGTGTCGGTTATAAATCTGTCAATTATAAAATAAATTCTGATAATACATCTACGGTTACAGTCGATAATACTAACGACGGATATCCTGATTCTGTAATGGTATGTTCACAGGATGGTAAACAAATATATTCTATACATTACTCGTATGACCCTGACAAACGGGTGGGTGTTTCTGAAACTACATTATGGAATCCCGACGGTACGTATCGTGTAATTACTGCATCAAATGTGACGGATTTGGATGCCGAGTATAACCCGCAAGAGGAAGACTCCTTAGAGGGCGGATTAGGAAATGGCTCTTTTGTAAATCAGGAAGTGGTATATGACAAAGATGGTGAGCCAACGGTTGCAATTACTTATTCATACGAACATGAAGGCCGCGGAATTGTCACAATGAAGACTGTGTACGATTATAAAACAGGTGAAACCACGACAGAACCAGCTTAAGCTGCTGAAAAGTATTATTGCCGAAACTCATTGAGCAAGAAAAATTTGTTTTTTAAGATTAACGGCTGCTCGAATTATTAATCGTGATATGAATTTCTGAAATTTATGATATAATAAGAAAAAACAGAGCAAAGGAGGGTTTATTATGGGAAAAAACATTAAGATTTTCGGGGGGGGGGCACTCTAGGCTTTGCTAGAGGGCAGGAAGATAAGAAGATAGGAAGATATGCTGGTATCGGTGAGCGAAGCTCACATGGTATTTGTCATTGCCAGCGTGTGAAACGACCGTGGCAATCGCATAAACTCACCCTCCCCTTATATTCCCCTCCCCTCAAGGGAGGGGAGTACCCAACCGTCATTCTGAACTTGTTTCAGAATCTCGTATTTGAAAGATTAGAAGCTAAGAGTGTAGGAGGGTATGCTGTTATCGACGAGCAAAGCTCGCGTAAAGATAAGCTTCATTCTTGCAGCGGAACGCTGCCGAAACGAACTTATCGTCCTAACGTCTTAACGTCTTATCGTCTGAAACAATCTAAACCTCACCCCACCCCTCTCCTTGAAAAGGAGAGGGAGAGCAATTCCCTGAAACGAACTTATTCAACTATTGACTTATTAACTTATTCACTTAAGAAAAAACTTGTTGCCTTTACTCTCGCCGAGACCCTCATTACCCTCGGCATAATAGGTGTTGTTGCCGCTATGACGCTGCCGGGACTGGTTGCTGATTACCAGAAAAAAGTTTTGGTTAACCAATTCAAGAAAAGCTATTCGAATTTATCAAATGCACTTAATTTGGTGCAGGCTGAATATGGTACGGTATATGATTGCTATAATACCGGTTTTGGAGGATATCACCTTAATGAGTGCAAGCCCTTTTTTGATGCATATGTAAAAAAACTAAACATTATAAAAGAATGCTCTGACTGGAGAAATCATTGTCATCCGAAATATAAAACAAAAGCAGAAGTTTTGGCTGCAGGGGGTGAGGTCAATAATAATGCATGTACATTTGATATTGATTCATTTACAACTTATTATACTTTAGCTGACGGTTCAATGTTTGCTTTGCAAAATTATGGTAAATATGGTAACCCGCAACATCATGCAGTTTTTCTGTTAGTTGATGTAAACGGAATGAAAGCCCCCAATAAATGGGGGTATGATTTTTATATGTTGACTTTTCATCGTAAAAACGATGAGCAGAATGTTATATTATCTAATAGTGTTTGCGCAATGAAGGAAAAAGGCGGAATGTTTCTTAAAGAAGTTGTAGGGGAGTAAAATTTGCATAAAATTTTCTAATATGTTATATTCTGCTGTATGAACAATTTTGCAATTTGTTTTAACCCGAATATTGAGCATTCTGTTGAAATTAAGGACAGCCTTTTGGGTATTTTGGAAAAGAAAAATTTAAAAGCGGAAGCTTTGGATATTGATAATCTTAAATCAGGATTTGATTTTGCATTTGTAATAGGCGGTGACGGAACAATATTAAAAACATCAAGATTTTATGCAAAATACGAAACTCCTGTTTTCGGAATAAATCTGGGGCGTTTGGGTTTTTTGTCCCAGTCATCCAAAGAGGGGCTGGAACAATCTGTTGAAAAGATTTTGGGCGGAAAATTCTTTGTTGAAGACAGAATAATGCTTCAATGCGGAAATTATACGGCTGTTAATGATTTTGTATTGAAATGTTCTTCAATGGGCAGAACTTCAAAATTTATATTAAAAATTAACGGAAAACCTGTATGCGACTATCTTGCAGACGGGATAATTATTTCAACACCTACAGGGTCAACTGCTTACGGTCTATCAGCCGGTGGACCTGTTCTTACACCGGCATTACAGGCTTTTGTTATTGTCCCTATATGTCCGCATACCTTGACTGCACGCCCTCTTGTAATTACAGATACCGAAAAAATAACAGTTTGCGTAGATGAGGATAAGGAACACTATCTTTATGCCGATGGACAGGAGCCGGTCTTGTTTAACAAAGAAATTAACATTGAAAAATCAGCTTATAAAGTCAAACTTGCACTTCTTGAAAATTCTGATTTCTACACTGTTTTGCGCGATAAACTTCACTGGGGTGCTCCTCTTAAATATAATTATTAATTTTTGTTCATAATTTTTGATTATTTCTTGTACTTTTTTTCTATTTAAAATAGTATGTTATTATACTATTGTAGATGTCTAATTATACAATTATTATAAAGAGGTAAAAAAGTGGAAAATTTCGTATCAGATATCTTTGCTAAAAAAGATGAAACAACAAGCAATGATCAAGCTCAAAGGTCTCCGGTTAACCCTACCAAAATAAAAGTTATAGGCGTTGGCGGCGGCGGTGGCAATGCCGTTAACCGAATGATAAAAGCAGGACTTTCAGGTGTTGAGTTCTGGTTAATGAATACAGATTTACAGGTTTTGGAATACGGCCAGACTAAGAATAGAATTCAGTTAGGGGCTAAGTCAACTAACGGCCTTGGTGCAGGCGGTGATCCTTCTGTCGGTGAAAAAGCAGCAGAAGAAGCCCAGCAGGAAATAACAGAAGCATTAGACGGCGCAGATATGGTATTTATTACTGCCGGTATGGGCGGCGGAACAGGTACCGGTGCAGCTCCGGTTGTTGCAAAAATCGCAAAAGAATTGGGAATTTTGACAATTGCCGTTGTTACAAAACCTTTTACCTGGGAAGGCAGAAAAAGACAAAATCAGGCTAATCAGGGTTTGGAAAAACTAAGAGAAGCTGTTGATGCCGTTATTGTTGTTCCTAACGACAAATTGCTTCAGGTTGTTGACAGACAGGTTTCTTTAACAGAATCATTTATCATTGTTGATGAAGTTCTTTTAAGAGGTGTTCAGGGTATTTCTGATATTATCACTGTTCCCGGTCTTATCAACGTTGACTTTGCCGATGTTAAATGTGTTATGCAGGCTTCAGGCTCAGCCCTTATGGGTATCGGCCGCGGCCAGGGTGAAGGCAGAGCTGTTAAAGCTGCTGAAATCGCTATTAATTCGCAACTTCTTGAATCTTCAATTAACGGTGCAACCGGTGTAATTGTAAATATTACAGGCGGACCTGATATGACATTACATGAAATTTCAGATGCTGCAAATATTATTCACGATGCTGTTAATGATGATGCAACAGTTATAATCGGTACTGCCGTTAACGAAAATATTCAGGGTGAAATTCAGATTACAGTTATTGCAACCGGTTTTGAATTGAAAAATACAACAAAACCGGAAGAAAAAACAGATGTAAAACAGTTGAGTGCTTCTGATTTCTTTGCAGGAACATTTAACAATTCTTCTGTTTCTTCAGCTCCTCAGACACAGGTCAGAAGATCTTCAATGCCTGATGTATCTCCGAGTTTTACAAACATTGAAATCCCTGACTTTTTGAAAAAATAGGGAATATAGTTTGAATTTTTATCACACTAACTAAAGCTGGAATATGAAAGAGATGGAAAGAGAATCGATTATAAAATCGGTTCTCTTTTTAATATACGTAATTTTTCATTGATGTACAAAAAACTAAATAAATATGTCATTCTGAGCCAAAGAAATGAGATTCTTCGGGCTATGCCCTCAGAATGACATTTAGGCGAAGAATCGCATAATTGTTCCGTATAAAAAGGTGCAATTACGTTAATAAATATTATTTTAAAGTAAAATCGGTTCTCTTTTTATATTTTATTATTATTTACAATTATCCCTTGACGTACAAAGCTATTATTCAGAAAGTAGGAAGCCGGAAAAAATACTTTTTTATCTAAGCCCTTTTGTCTTTGGCCGTCATTCTGAACGTCGGATTGACCTCCGTGTTTCAGAATCTCGTTGAGATCCTGAAATAAATTCAGGATGACAAAATGCATTATTGTTATTTGTATGTGCGTCAAGAGATAATTGCGTAATAATTAAACTTAAATGTTAAAATATGTAAAGATGAGTTTTAAAATGCCCGAAACCAGCTTATAATGCCTCATAGAATAGAATAGGATAGGATGTGGATGGGGCCGCTGTTGTCAATTTTTCCCGGCAAAATTTTTTATTATATACACAGGGGAAATCGATTTCACGAGGAAAGTTATTACAATGGTAAAAGGAGAAAAATTATGGCTGGAATTGGAAAATTGGCTAAAGCAGCTGTTGCTGTTTTTAAAAAAGGTGGATCTGTCTCAGGACGAAAAGCAATTACACAAAAATTTGGTAAAGAAGCATCAAGATTTGTCAGTAGACAGGAAATGTCACCTGAAGCAGCGGAAACTCTTGGACAAACAGTTAAAAAAACTACAGAAGAAGCAATTGGACAAGCATATTCGGCAGGTACAAGACGTGGAGCAGTTATTGCCGGAGGTATCGGAGCAGTTACAACTATTGGAGCAGCAGCGTATGGTATTCATGAAACTATGAGGGCAAATGACGCTGAAGCACAAGCTCAAGCACAAAATGCACAAATAAGTACGTTAAATGAGCAGTTGGAAGCTGAAAAAGCAGAACTCGAAAAAACTAAGAAAGAGTTGGAAAAGGCACAAAAAGAATTAGAAGAAGCTCAGGCAGCTCAGGAAGCTGAACAAAGCGAAGAATCCGAAGAAGAACCAAAAGAATACACAGTTAAAAAGGGTGATTGTTTCTGGAATATTGCAAAAGATTTTCTTATAAATGAGGTTCATAAAGGAGAAACAGATTACGTGCCAACAGATAAAGAAATTTATAATCTGGCAATGAAATTTATGGAAGATAACGGTTATAAGTTGGCTGATGATAATTATCATTCAGCACCGGTATTAAAGCCGGATACTAAATTAAATTTAGCCGCATAAATTATTAAAGACAATATTTAAAAAGACCGCTTTTTAAGGCGGTCTTTTTATTTGGTTTAGATATTAATTGTCATTCTGAGCCTACAATATGAGATTCTTCGGGTTATGCCCTCAGAATGACAGTTAAGCGAAGAATCGCATAATTCTTCTGTACGCCAAGGGATAATTACCAATAAATTCTCTGTATTGGGTGGAGCGGCTACGCTTTTGTGAATAGAACAATTTATATCAAGTAAAACAGATGCGAGGGATAAGAGATGCTGAAACGAGTTCAGCATGACGATTATACCCGAGTGCATTGGCTAAAGAAAGCGATGTTTACATTTTTGATAAAATTTTCTCTTATCAACGTAAAAAGCGGCTTATCCAACCCCGTAAGCTGTATTGGGTGGAGCGGCTACGCTCCCTAGTCTTTTGCGTGGCCTGCTGTTCCAAGAACGTCGCGCATTTTGTGCATAACCATTTCTTTAACAGCTGTTCTGCCGGGTCCCATGTATTCTCTCGGGTCGAATTTTTCAGGGTGTTCAACAAAGAATTCTCTGATTGTTGAAGTCATAGCCAGTCTCAAATCAGTATCAATGTTGATTTTAGCAACGCCGTGTTTAGAAGCATAGTTAAGCATGTCTTCCGGAACTCCTTGTGCATCAGGCAGCTGGCCGCCGAATTTATTACATTTAGCAACAAATTCAGCCGGAACTGATGATGAACCGTGAAGAACTAACGGATAATCATATCCAACAACTGCGTTTACTGCTTTTTTGATTTCAGCGAGTCTTTCAAAGTCTAATTTAGCTTCGCCTTTGAATTTGTAAGCACCGTGAGATGTTCCGATAGCAACAGCCAAAGAATCGCATCCTGTTTCTCTTACAAATCTTGCAGCTTCTTCAGGGTCAGTG
>CALVEX010000107.1 GCA_944326655.1 Candidatus Gastranaerophilales bacterium
CCGTTACCCGCTGTTAATGTTGCCGGATTAAAAGTTTGGTCAATATTTTTAGCAACAAAAACACTGTCGCTATAAGTATAATTTGGTGTATATACACCACTGGTTGGAGGATCATTTTCCGTAACTGTAACAGACGTCAATCTTCCTTCTTGTTTTGTAGGGAGTTTTAAATAATCTGATAGTGCAGTATAAGAATTTTCTGTAGGAGCAATAACAGACAAACTTCCGACATTCAAAACGCCTGAAGCCCCGACAACCAGGCCGCCGGGAGATATAATCATCAAATTGCCGTCTGTTTTTAATGCACCACCCGCACTTTGCAAAGCGTTGACAATACCATTAATATTAACACCGCTGTTGACAAGTGCTACAAAAGTATCAATATTTTTTCCAGTAGAATCAGGGGTAAGATGAACGCTATGAGTCTTATTATCAGGATTCCAAGTTATATCAACACCGCTTTGATTAATATAACTATATATAAAGTTAAGGATATCCCCTTGGCTAAGGTTAATTTCTCCAAACTGTTTAAAACCGGTTTGTCCGTTAACGGCATCGGGGCCAATATTCCATGTATTGTCCCCAACGCTTGGGTTAATAGGGGTGCCATCAGCATTAGTAATAGATGATGCCAAAGCCTGATAGGCCAGTGACTGCTGCATTATAAGCAGAAAGCTTAATACAAATGCTATTACTCTTTTTTTATTAATACCTTGTGTTTTCATAATTGACTTACCTGTTTCTTTTTCTTATGCACATGAACACTTACGTTACATGTATATAAACGGTTTTTTTTATATATTCTTTACTATTTTTTTGCATGTTTTTACAAAAATTAATATTTTTTATATTTTCTTAAATAGGGATATTACTCCTTTTTTATGTATTATCTTATTATCGCTTCCAGATTAGTTTTTCTTGTATAACTCTGATCCTGCAGCTCAACTTCGTTACTTGTACCGGGATCTCCTGTGGTGATTTTGTTATATTGAGCCATATAATCTTTTCTGGGAACAATTTTTTGTCCGTTTACTGTCAGCTCAGGATAAACATAAAAATATCCTTTAGACATATCTCCGCCTATCTTTTCTTGATAAGCTCTTGCAAAATCCATGTAATTTACCGGCTCACCGTTTTCGTATTGGTATAATATTGAATAGGATGCCGGGCCTCGATATTTAACAGCTTTAAGAGCATGAACTTCTACGCGTGTTTCTGAGCTTCCGCTTCTTGTCTCAACTTTGTTATACTGAAGTCGGTGCAATCTGAGACCTTCGGTAGTTTCCTCTTCAGTCGATGACTGTATAACCGGATCAAAAATAGTATCCAAATTTCTGCCGCGTTCTTCAACTCCGCCCATTGTAAACAGACTTTGCATTGCTGCAGCTACACCGCCTGCCATACCGGCACGATTTGCCTGTCCCAAGTGATGGTCATTTACAGTACCTTCATATGGGTCACCTTCAACCTCTTTTTCTAAGTTAACCTGACCACGTGTATGTCCTTGACCCTGCACGTAACCGGTTCCGTTTTCTATGGAACTGTCCCCATATACTGTCACGTTGCCTTCTAAAGTGACTGTACCAGAGGTTGTCCCGGATACCGGTGTATTATGAGTGACAGATGTTGTACCATATTGATCTGTATAGGTATCAGTAGTTTTAACACTATCGTGGTACTCCAGAGTCACATCATCTGTTAATGAAACGTCCCCATTCGTGGAACCCTGCCCTTTCATATAACCTGTCCCGTACGCTTCCGTGTCGCCGTATACGTCAACAAGGCCTGAAAATTCTACTATCTTACCGGCCGTTTTCCCTGCATAGTCAATAGCTCCTCCCAGAAGTGAACCCAGACCGCCTGTCGCAAAACCAACACCATAGCCTATAGCGGCATTTTTCATTACGTACAACAGTCTCTTACCGCCTGTAGTGTTCTTGTCAACACTGTAACCGGCAGATTCGACCATACCTCTTAATTTATTTAAATCACGGTTACTTATCTTACCGTCGGTAGAATCTCCACCTAAAATAGTGTTTAGAAGTATTGTATCGCTTTTGCCATCTATTGAAGTCGGAAGACGTAAGTTGCCAATTGCCTGACGGCCTTCCTGTAGTGTCATGTTTAAATCTTCAATAAATCTCTTTTTGGCCTCTTCATCACTGCCAAATAATATACTCATTTGTTTGTCAGTTATGGTTGTAGGATCACATAATGCACCCATAAAACTTTGCCATTTTTCAGGACTAAATTTAAAATATTTAGTTTCTCCATCAATCGTACGCTTAATATAACCGTTCTCTTCATCATTTTCATGACCTTTAAACTCTTCTGCGGTTATACTATCGCAGAGAAGTTCCGGACAATAATCAACCAGCTTACGGCCTGCATCACCTATATCAGTGTGTATTCTGCCGTCATCAGGAGCATTTTTCCGCTGACTTTTTGAAAAATGTACTGTTGTATCTTTTATATCCTGTTCGGCCTGTCTATTACGAACAAAATCTTTTGCCTGTTCGTTAATAAAATACTGATCATCTTTAATTTTTTGTTCATCACTTCTTGCGCCCATTACATCAGAAACGGCCATTAGTCTTAAAAGTGTACCCGAGTCAATATTCATGTTTCTGATAACAAATGTAAGTGCACCCTTACGCAAAGTATCATCGCTTAGTTTTGTTAGGTCAGTAGCAGTACTGTCTTCGGTAGATTGTATTATTGCTAATAACTGCTTTTTATCATTGGGATCATCTGAGCTTAATATAGTATCAACCAAATTGTTTATTCTTGTTCTTTCTTCATCATTGGCATATTCATCCAAGTACAGTTGTACAATTGCACCACTCGTACGTTTTTCTTTACCATCACCAATGGTTCTTGTTTCCAATTCGGCCATTCTTTTTTCAATTTTGTCATTATATTTTCTTTCAGCAATATATAAATCTATGGCATCACGCATTTGAAGGTCGCCATCATTGGCATCAGCCACCATATTGCTGTAAGCTTCTCTGGCTTCTGCTTCAAGCTGCTTTCTGGCATCTTTATCATCTCTTAACTTGACACCTTCCGGAACTTCAAGCATATTTGTTTTTTTAGTGGTAGTGGTTGTTACCGTAGCGTTAACCGTGATTGGCTGGGTGTCTGCCTTTTCATACTGAACATTTTTACTATCAGGCAAAGCTTCATATAGTCTCTCTTGGTCTTTTATAGTATAGGTTCTGGTGGTTGCGCTGTCGTCCCGCGCTTCAATAATGCCATCTTGTATCAACTTCTCAATGACTTCTTGATCAGTATTTTCACCTATAGTTACTGTAGTAAAAGTTGCTGTACCTTGAGGCGGAGCAGTAAATTTTTCCGGGTGTGCTACCCCAAATTTCTCTATAATGGGATTAAGAATTGCCTCTTTTTCCTCTTTTGTAATATTATCTCCAAAAACTATATTACCATCATCGTCAAACTGTAAATTAAACTCATTGTTAGGATCTTTTAGAAATTTAATAAACTCTTGAGCAATATCACTGTCAGGAGTAGTACCTAACGAATCGGTAATGATCACATTTATTGGAACCGTAGTGTCTTTTTTAACGGCTACAACTTCGCCGGTATCCTTCGGAGTTCTCCTCTCAACTATGGTGCCTTTACCGTCAAGCTGATAAGTCTTAATATTTCCATCTGTTCCTTTTACAAAACAGCTTTCCATAAAATATCCCGTGCTGCCGACTACGTAATAAGCATTACCTTGCTTTTTTACCCTGCCTTCTTGAACCCATTGTTCAACAACCTGTGGATTGACTGCTTTAATATAGTTTGGATCTAATTGTTGCACACCGTTGACCATAGCTCAGTCCTTTCTTTTTATTAATTATTCATAATTCTTTGCATGAAAATTAATCTTATACTTCTCTATATCCATGTAAAAACATTTTTTTATCGGAAATTGCCTGTTACAAAATATTTTTTACATGTTTATCAGCCAAAAGTGCCGATTTTACTGGGTTTAAGAAGTATTTTTTAACTTCACATTTCTTTACATTATTGTATTTCTTTTACCTACTCATGCTTTTACGGCACATTACCCAACAAACTTTAATTTTTTATTTATTTATGTTACATTTATTTACAAAGACAGACTATTTATTATAATTTAAACAGAAAGAGGTTATTATGTTGACTAAAAATTCAAGCGTAACCGTAAATTTTACAGGCATGGATTTTAGCGGTTATGCATCAAAAGTTTCAGATTTCGTAAACGAATTTTCTTCAAGAGCAAACAAAGAAGGCCAGTTTTTAAACTGGGTTAATCTTCCGGAAAAACAGGCTCAAAGAGTTGATGAAATTTATGAACTCGCAGACAAATTAAAAAGCCAAACATCTGCAAAAAAACTCAGCGTTATGGGTATCGGCGGTTCAAAACACACAGTTGAACACATGTTATCTATTAACGGCTTGAACGTATGCCATGACGTTGTGGAATTTTACTCCGATGTTGATTCTGCAAGTTTGGAAAGATTTTTATACAGATTGGGCAATGATGTAACTTCATCAAACTACCTTATCGCATCAAAATCAGGCTCAACTTTTGAAACTAAAGACGGATTTTTAAGAGTTCTTGATATGCTGATTGATGCATACAAAGCTCAGGGAAAATCTCAAGAAGAAGCTGAAAAATGCGCCAACAAACATTTTATTGCGGTAACAGATGCTAACGCCGAAAAAAGCGAACTTAGAAGAACTTCCAACGAAAACGGCTGGCTCGGCGACTTATACATTCATGATGATGTAGGCGGACGTTTTTCGGCATTTGATGACCATGCTTTGTTTACACTCGCTTATGCAGGCATGAAAAAAGAAGATATGGTAAAAATGCTAAATTCCGCTCAGGAAATTTCTACAGAATCATTAACAGCAGATTTAGACGTAAATGATGCCTTAAAAGAAGGTATTTTCTGGGCTCACGCTAAAATGAACGGTATTTTAACAACAGTTCATCAATACATGGGTTCAATCTTTGAAAACACAGTTTACTGGCATGCTCAAATGCAGAACGAATCTGTTAAAGATACCCTGAAACAGGTTGCAAAAGTTCCTGATGCAATGCACCACTCAGCAGAAGCCCATTTTAACCCTGCAAATAAATTTGCGTTTGCATTGACTGTTCCTCAGGATAACGGTGTTTGCAGAGAAAATGCCGAAAGCTACATTGAAGCATTGACAAAATCTTACACTTCAGCAGGCGCATTTTTCCTTGAAACTGCAAAAACATCGGGCATGGGCTTAACCCCTGAAGCTGCAGGTGCTTTAACTCAATTAAGAGCATTTGCAACGGTTTATCAAGAAATTGTTGAAAAAATCAGCGAAAATAAATCTTTTCCTGAAGTTCTCGACAGCGTATTGCAGCCGCACGTAGAATTCTACAAAAAGAATTTGAAAGGCGGAGTTGTAGTTCCGGGAAGAATTTCTTAAGGAGCGTAGCCGCTCCACCCGCCACAAGGGTTTTGCATAACATTTATACCGGTCTAAACTAAAGAGGAGCGTAGCCGCTCCACCCATAACAACTTACGGGAGTGCATGAGCCGCTTTTAATGATACTAAAAATATTTTACGAATATTTTTAGTATCGCTTTATTCAGTAAATGCACTCGGGTAGGTTACTCTGAACTTGTTTTAGGATATTGAAACTTATCCCTCGCATCTGTTTTGTTTTATATACTTACAAACTAAGAAAGAAAGCGTAGCGCGAGCCGGCAGAGGGCGGAACGGTCAAGGCGATAAGCCTTGCCGTGCAGACCCGTTTAATGCCGGCGAGCAAGAGACGCGAGCCGGCAGAGGCGGGTATCCGCAGTCCTGTTTGATTCCAAAAACAACATCTTTTTGTCCAACAAGTCATCCTGAACTTGTTTCAGGATCCTGACGAGATGCTGAAATAAATTCAGCATGACAAAAAGATGTTGTTTTTGTATTTGCTTTCTATACATGATATTATTATTTTATGACCACAAATTTTGATTTTTTGAAAAAGGTTGATAAGAATTTATTTGAAATAATTTCTGATGCCGAAAGACTTTACAGAGATGAGTATTTTGAACAATGCATGACCCAGACAAGACGCTTTGGCGAGCACCTCTGCAAAAAAGTGCTCGGCAGAAACAGAACTCTGGAAACTACATTTGATGACATGCTTGCGACTCTCAAAGACCTTTCAACAGGCCGAGCCGAAGAACAGGAATTTATTACGGATTTGTATTTCTTAAAAAAACATGGCAACTCGGCGGTTCATTCATCTTCCGTAAAAAAAGACGGAATAACGGCTCTTGAGTGCCTTAAACGCGCATTTGAAACCGCAATAAGCTACTGTGTTTACTATAAAGGCAAAAGTCAGGATATTTTGA
>CALVEX010000108.1 GCA_944326655.1 Candidatus Gastranaerophilales bacterium
TTTTGCACAAAATCAATAGATTTTGGCAAAAGTAGTCAAACAAGTTCAGCATGACGTAACTAGCCTGCCTTCCTACCTTCTTATCTTCTGAGCCTCCAACAGAGCCTAGAGTGCCCCCCCCCCGAAACTTTCACACATTATTCCTGATATAAAACCTTTTGCAGCCTCTCTTTTCATAATACCAACTCCTTGTTCTATTGCTACATATCTATTATAACATATTTTAAAATTGTTTGCAACGCTATACAGAGTTGATTTTGCAGTTTACACAAAAAAAATAGCTAAAGCTGTTCCATTTTTTATATTTGAATGTTATAATATTTTCAAAGAATAGCTTACGGTAAAATTTTATGATGAGCCAAACCAAAAAGTTATCAATAGCATTCTACTGGCATATGCATCAGCCTGTTTATCAGCTTTCGCCGGAAGGTGATTATCTTATGCCCTGGGTAAGACTGCATGCTGTTAAAGACTATCTTGACATGCTCCTTATTGCTGGCAAATTTAAAAGTCTGAAATTAAACTTTAATCTTGTACCGGTTTTGCTTGATGCTTTAATTGATTACGGCGAAAACGAATTCCACGATATTCATTCACGGCTCACTGTTACAGATATTGATGACTTAACAGATGATGACAAGGAATTTATTATAAATAACTTTTTTGATGCTAATTTTCATTCAATGATTCTGCCAAACCCTGAATATAACAGACTTTTTCAAAAATATCAGGCAGGCGAAGAAAATGATATCAATATCTTCTCCGCCCAGGAATATTCGGATTTAATGGCATTATTTAACCTTGCCTGGATGGATCCGGGTTTTAAAAACATGTATCCGGAGCTTAAAAAACTAACCAGGAAAGGAAAAAATTATTCGCTTTCTGACAGGATTAAGATTATTGAAATTCAACGGGATATAATCAAACAAATTATTCCTGCATATAAAAAGTTTTCAGATGAAGGAAAAATAGAAATCACAACAAGCCCCTACTATCACCCGATTATCCCCATCATGCTGGATATAAAAGAAGTGAAAAAAACATGCAGAACAGACCTGCCCGGAAATTTAAAAATGGAACTGGATGCAAAAATGCAGACGGAAATGGCACTGGACAGAATTGAAAACCTATTCGGCAAACGCCCCAAGGGAATTTGGCCGTCTGAACATTGTGTCAGTCCGAAAGAACTTGATCTTTTCCATGAACTTGGACTTCAATGGACTATTTCAGATGAAGGAATACTCTCAAATTCTATAAATTTTGAATTTGTAAGAGATTTCCGGGGTTATCTTGAAGATCCTTACCACCTTTTAAAATCGTACAAATATAAAAACGGTATTGAAATAATTTTCAGGGACTCTGTTATTCCGAATTTAATCGGTTTTGAATACCCTAACCATGATCCCGAAAATGCTGCAAATGATCTTTATGACAGAATAAAATCAGCCCAGAGCAAACTGCTTTCTTCTCCTGATGAAAACCATCTTCTGACAATTGCAATGGACGGAGAAAACTGCTGGGAAAATTACACAAATGACGGCTCGACTTTTTTGGAAACTATTTACGGACTTATTGAAAACGACCCGACTTTGGAAACAGTGCTGATAAGTGATTATCTTGCAAAAGATACACCGAAACCTTTAAACAAAATAAGCTCAGGCTCCTGGGTAAACAGAAATTTCAAATTATGGATTGACGAACCTTTAAAAAATCTCGCCTGGACATATCTTAAACAGGTTAGAGATGATTTTTCAAACTACGTTAAGAAAAATCCGATAAATCCTAATATCGAAGCCGCAAGAAAAGAATTATTCATCTGTGAAGGCAGCGACTGGTTCTGGTGGTACGGGGAACCAAACAATTCCGGACGCGACAATATATTCGATTACATTTTCAGAGAGCATTTGAAAAATATTTATCTGTTCCTTGGCCTTGAACCGCCTGAATATCTTGACACTCCGTTACTATCCGCAATCTCCAAACCGTCAAGATACCCGAAAGGAGAATTTACCCCTGTTATTAACGGAAAAGAAAAAGATGATGAAAGCTGGCTTAATGCCGGATGTATCAGTATTCCGGACGGCCCTGTACTGAAAGAAGACAAATTCTATGACAAAATCTGTTTTGGCTATGATAAAGACAATTTATATCTCAGATTTTATATAAATGAATATACTAAAAATATTCCGTCTATGGCAAAACATGTTAATCAAATGTACGTATATATGAGGAATCAGAACAAAAAACAGACGCTTTCTCCGATTAGAATTATTCAAAAAACAGAAAGCCTGCTTCCTATATCAAAAGAAAAATTCCACAATGAAATGCAGTTATGTATTTATAACGGAGAAATTAATATCATACGGCTTGTTGAAGCAATCCCGAATAATCTTTGGGCAATAGCAAACTCAAAAAATATAAAAGCTGTTTATGATAATGTTGTAGATTTAAGCATTCCTTTTGATGATATAGATATCGGAAAAGGTGATACACTTGAATTTGTATTTATTAATGCAAATTTCGGCATAAAAGATTTTTATATCCCGAATGAAATGCTTTTAACAATAAAAAGATTGTAACAATTTTTAACAAAACAATTAAAAATACTAAAGATTTTTTATAAAATGTCGTTAAGAGAAATAAGCAAAAGGAAACATAAAAATGGTTGAATTCAATAGTGATATACCAACAGGGAAACCAACACTCGACCCGAAATACTGGGAAAACTTAAAAAACAATAACGATATACAAAACTCGCCAATTTCAGATTTCAATGCAAACCGTGCTTTAGAAGATATTTCAATTTTTAAAGGCGGGAAAAAATAAAGATTTATATTCCTCAATTTCTTCGTGTAAAGTTTAAAAAAAGAACCTTTTAAAAAGGTTCTTTTTTTAGTTTATTTTCCGGTTGAGCCAAACCCGCCTTCACCGCGGGGAGTTGCAGAAAGTTCAACCGCGACTTTAATTTCCGCCTGTTCAACACGGGCTATAACCATCTGGGCAATTCTTTCATCAGGCTGTATTGTGTAGGTTTCATTAGAAAGGTTTACTACAGGAACGCAGACCTCTCCTCTGTAATCTTCATCAATAGTACCAACGCAATTAATAAGAGTAATTCCGTGCTTAATTGAAAGTCCCGAGCGCGGTCTTACCTGAGCTTCATACCCGTGCTCCAATTCAATTTTCAGACCTGTAGGGATTAAAGCTCTTTCAAGCGGTTTTAAAGTTACGGGATCTTCTATAGCGGCACACAAATCCATTCCGGCAGCACCTTCTGTTTTATACTCCGGTAAAAATTTGTTATGTGGCAAGCGTTCTATTTTTAATACTGTCATTTGTTTCTCCATTATATTTTGTAATAAAGCTGCGGTGTTATATTATAAAATCTGTGCAATAAAGAAAGTTCACTTGATACAAGAATAAGAATAACGCAAATTACAATCCAGAACTGAACTGTTTTGCAGTCATATTTCGCCCCCCCCCCGTCTTTAAAAATTAATAACAGCGGTATCATGAGAGGTATAAAATATTTTCCGTTCAATCCCATTACAACAGGATTTGCGACAGGCGACCACATTATATAAAGACTTGTATAAGTAACAACTACACCCAAAATAATTACTAAAATAGTAAGTATTTTTTGCCATTTTTGCAAAACAAATTTAAAATTGTCAGAAAATATTGCAAAATAAACCAAGACAGGATAAATAATATAAGTAATCCAATCAAGTTTGGTATCCTGCCACCCTAACACACCTATCATTGTAATAAAAAGTCTCGGAGTTTTTATTATAAATGTTTTTAAAAGAACAAGCATATAACCTAAAGGATGTGCTTTTATATATGCCATTTGCATCGCAGAATTTGCAAATGTATCATTCATATCCAATTTTAACCCTTTAATGCAGAAAGACCAAAATAACAGCCCGGCAACAGCCAAAAAGAATATTCCAAATACAGAAATAAAATAGTCTTTTTTACTATTAAATATTTTTAACGGTAATAAAAATATTAAGGGAATAAGTAATATATACGATTTTGTAAAAGATATTAAAAGCCCTGTCACAGCAAGTAATAGTATCCATTTATTATTAAACTTTATTTTTTCATTCAAAGTTAATATTTTTAAAATTAAGGCCATCCATAAAAAGTTAAGTCCTAAAACTGCAACATCACATGTATAAGCCGCCGCAAGTGATAATGACATTGGCATAAGGGCAAGAAGAAACATTGGCCATTTAAAAAAAGGAGTAATTTTTAATGCAAAAAATATCAGCAAACAGTATGCAATCAGATTACTTAAACGCCCTAAATAATAAATCCCGCCAAGAGATAAGCCTATTAACTTCCCAATCATTACCCCCGGAAGCTGGCTTATATAGCAAACAGGAGAATACAAGGCAGTATTAACAAATTGTGTGAAACCCTGTTCTTCTTCAACTACTTCAAGTTTAAAATTATTTTTAAATTCGGTTATATTAGTTTTCTTGTCTATATGTTTTATAAAAGGTAAGTACGCCTTGTAAAAATTTGACAGAGATAAAGGTATAACATCTCCGACCTTACCGTCAATTTTTTTCGCAAGAATACGCCCTTGGGAAATCTGATAAGTCCTAAAAAAATGCATTCCTTCATCAACAGATTGAAAAGGCGGCAGAATAAATACATATAAAAAACCAAAAAACAAAGCTATAAATACAAATAACTTTTCTACTGATAAATCTTTAATCATAAAAGTATAATATCATAAAATTTTAAATATTATGCATATTGTCGAAAATTTCTTTTCTTTGAACCCAAATTTCCATACCGAGTTCTTCGCCTGTTTTTGTTAATTCTTCTTTAATTTCTTTGAAGGAATATTTAGACTTTTCAATATTACCGAGCATAAACATTACGAAATGCCCCTGCATTAAAGTCTGTTTTATATCCTCAATATTAACTTCATATTGAGCAAGTGCTGCCGAAACTTTAGCAACAATCCCGACTTTATCTACGCCTGAAACGGTTATGATAATTTGTTGATCTGACATATTACTTCATCCTCTTCATCGTTTTCAACCTCGACAGTTGCAGGTTTTAGCCAGTCGCGATTAATTAATTTGCCAAGCTGGTGCACTCTGCAGTATTCTGCAAGATCTTTCTTAACCTCCGGAGCCAGAATATACATAGCTATAATATTTGGTACAGACATTGCAATCATCATTGCATCTGTAATATTAATAACCGAGGTTACATTGAGCACCGAACCGATTAAAATAAAACCGCAATAAATAAACTGGAATGTTAAAGTTCTTTTTCTGCCTTCACCGAATAAGAAGTTCCAGGATTTCTGCCCGTAATATGCCCAGCTTATGATTGTTGATAAAGCGTATAAAAGAACAATACCGGCCAGCAACGTCGGGAAAAACGGCATAACAGAAGAAATTGCCTCTGATGTCATTTCAATTCCCGATGTTTCGCCCGCATGAGTTTTGTAAACACCTGTAATAACAATAGCAAATGCTGTTAAGGTGCACATAAAACCTGTTAAGAAAGGATCAAGCAAAGCAACAAACCCCTGAGATAACGGCTCATCAGTTTTAACTGTTGCATAAACAATCGGTGCAGACCCTGTACCGGCTTCGTTAGACTGTACAGAACGTCTTAACCCCATAATCATTGCAACAAACATTCCGCCGTAAACCGATTCGGGTCTGAAAGCTTCTTTTACAATTACCCAGGCAGCATGAGGAATTAATTTAAAATTAAAAATTATAACAGTCATAGCTGCAAACAGGTATATAAAAATCTTTAAAGGAACAATTTTTTCCGTAACTTTAACAATATTTTTAATTCCGCCGATAACTATAAGGCCGACAACAATTGCCATTCCAAGACCGATTATCCAGTGCATCCCATGCAACGGGCCGTTTGCACCTCCACAGACGTTAACAAACTGATTTGCGGCCTGATTTATCTGAATCATATTACCGCCTGTGATACCGCCGCAGATACAAAGAATTGCAAATAAAACAGATAAAGGCTGTCCCAGCCATCTGAGTTTTTTTCTTGTAAGCCCGTGTGCCATATAATGCATTGGACCGCCTGATATTGATCCGTCAAGGTTAAATCTTCTGTATTTTACAGCCAAAGCTGCTTCTACAAATTTTAATGACATCCCGAGAAGTGCTCCGACGATAATCCAGAAAGCTGCCCCCGGACCGCCCATAGAAATTGCAATCGCAACACCTGCAATACTTCCCAAACCTATAGTACCTGATAACGCTGTCATCAAAGCCTGAAACGGAGAAGTTTCACCTGTTCCGTCACCGGATTTTTTAGGTTTGAAAACGAGATCAATTGCATGTTTGAATCCCCAAACTGCAATACCTCTAAGATAAAATGTAAAAAATATTCCTGCGAACAAAATCCAGAAAATAATAATCGGCACATCCGCACCAAAAACATGCACAGGATGGAATATTACAGCCGCAATAGCATCAGAAACCGGCGCGACATTTTTGTCCATAAACGCATCAATATTGAAGGCGTTTGCCTGTTGAATGTTAAATAAAAGTGTCAAAAGTACGATTAAAATTTTGTTCATTAAATTTATTTCCTTTCGGGTTATCCTACAGGTTTTTCGGCTACTACACACAAAAAGGGTAAATCACCAACCCGTTATAATACTACCAGAAACATGCCCGCCGGATGTCAAATCTTTACAAAATCTTAAAAATTTGTTGCAAATATTCACAGGCGCATTTTTCGGATGTATATTCTTTGATTGTCTGAAAACTATTGTAACGCAATGTTTTTAGCCTGTCATCATCCATTTCTTTTATATTTAGAAGTATTTTTCTGATTTCATTTGAAACCGGAAGAGTTAAAAAACCGTTTTCTCCGTCTTTAATAATCCCTGAAATCCCGTCATCTTTTGTACAGATTGTAATACAACCTTGGGCCATAGCCTCTAAGTACACCATACCAAAGGTTTCACCTATACTTGGGAGTATGAAAATATCACTCTCTCGCATTTTTGCAAGAACTTCATCATGCGGAAGCCAGCCCGTAAATTTTACGTTTTTATCAAGCTTTTCAAGATTTTTTCTTTCTTTGCCGTCCCCGATTACGGTCAACTCAAAACCTTCAAGCCCCTTGCAAGCTTTTATAACTTTGTTGATATTTTTTCTTTTTTTTAAATTAGCGCAGGTTAAAACCTTGACGGGTGAAGAGTGAAGAGTGATGTGTGAAGGGTGAAGGGTGAAGGGTGAAGGGTGAATTAAATTTTCATCAATACCAGATGGTGCAGTGAATGTTTTATTTTCATATTCCGGATAAAGTTTGAGCAGTTTATCTCTTATAACATACGAACGGCAGGCAATTGCTTTTGCGTTATCAAGTGCTTTTTTGAGCCTTTTTCTAAAATGAAATTTATATAAAGGGCTTGTCAAAACTTCCAAATCAGAATTATGCACCCCCGCAACAAACGGAAGCCCGAGTTTATCTGCAAACAAAATTCCTGATGGCATATGAGCTATAGTTATATCATAGTGAAAAGTGAAGGGTGAAGAGTGAAAAGTCTTTTCGTGAAATGAACACTGCCTGTTTGCGTCTATGCATCTACTCTTCTTGGATACATCAAACCAGAATGGTGTCCAATAGTTTATATTTAACACATTTCCGTACTGACCTGTTTTGTAAAACGGCTTCCCTCTCAAAAATGAGTTCAAAATAAAATTCGGTTTTATAACATCAATTTTGTGCCCCTGTTTTTCCCACTCTTTAACAAAATTCAAAAGAGTTTTCGGCGTTGTCATTTCGTCATCTTTTACAGGATATAAATCAGTTATAAAAAGGATTTTCATACCAAGATTATAGCACAATTTTTCATGTTACACTTGTAAATTGAATAAAAATGATGTATAATAGTAGTTATATTTAAGTAAAAGAGGTACTATTATGGTTCAGGAAAACGGTTATAATTTTTATATAGATAAAGGCATCACAGAAACTAACGAGGGCAAATTTGAAGATGCACTGGATTCGCTGGACCATGCAATTGCACTGGATTACAGAAGACCTATGGCATATTTTTCAAAAGGAATTGTTTTCCAGCATTTGAATGATTTGGAATCCGCTTACGATAACTATTCAACAGCAATTAACTTTGACAGCAAAATGACTGATGCTTATTTCAACCGTGCTCAGGTGCTTCTTGCCGATAAAGAGGCCGATAATGAAAAATTGCATTCTGCATTGAATGACCTTAACAAAGCAATCGAACTCGACCCCAAATTTATTGATGCACTTTATTACAAAGCTGCAATTCAAAAAAAAGTGGAGGAATACAAAGGTGCTGTCGAAACTCTTGATAAAGTATTAGTAATTGAACCTAACGCTGTAAATTCCCGAGCTTTGAAAAAACTTATTTTGCAAAAGTATTTAAAATAATTTCTCTTTCAATTGTCTGATTTTTTCATAGGAATATTCGATATTTTGCTTTAATTCTTCATCTGTCAGAGCCTTTTTGGCAATTGTTTCAATCATATCAATAGTTTCAGGTGTGGAATTCCTGTAAATAAACATATTTAATCCTGCTCGGATGCCCATTTCACAAGCCCGTACAGGTTCAAAACCCGTAGCACCCGCCATTATCATGTCGTCTGAAATTATCACTCCTTCAAATCCTAATTTATTTCTCAAATAAGATATTGCATTTTTGCTTAACGATGTCGGAATAACATCACGCTCAAAACAGGTGCAGTGAAGATGGGCAACCATAACCATTTCTATTGTTTTAGTACAGGCGGCAAACGGCTTTATGTGAGTATGTTCCATTTCCTCAAGCGGCAAATCTATTTCAGGAAGTGTCAGATGGCTGTCAGCATTCGCATCTCCGTGTCCCGGAAAATGTTTTACGCAGGGGATAATTCCGTTTTCCCGATATATTTGAGAAACAACTTTTTCACCATTTATAACCTCATCCGGATTGTTTGAAAAAGCACGTTCGCCGATTATAGGATTATTCGGATTGGTATTTACATCAATGCAGGGCGCAAAATTCAGATTTATGCCGTAACTTTTTAATTCTTGTGCAATTTCTCTTGTTTGATTGCGCAGAAAATATTCGCCTTTTTCATAAGCAAACTTTGCTGACAGGTATTTTTTGCCGTTATGAATATTTTCTGTTCTCTCAACACGGCCGCCCTCCTGGTCAATCGAAAGAAAAGGAGGTATCAGAGATTTTGATTTTATGCCGGAAATAAGTTTGCGAAACTGTTCCGAGGATTGGATATCTTTTGTAAAAAAAATAATTCCGCCCAAACCCTTTGACAAAGCCTGTTCATATTCTCCGCCCTCTGTTCCGAGAATAAACATCTGGTAAAGTTTCGTTCTTAAATCTGCCATTATATTACCTTTAAAACAAGCGGATACAAATCTTTTAATTTTCCGTTATCACTAACTTCCTGAACCTTTTCAAAAATTTGCTCAAGGTCTTTTCCTTCCGGAATTTTAAAAGACTTTGGAATTACAATGTCATCAGTGGTTTTTGCATTGACAAAACCTTTGTTTTCCTTTAAAAATTCACTGTATGCATCAAGAATATTAAGACTCTGAAAATCAAAAGTAAAATCTTGTCCCGTATAATATTTTACATCTTTTTTCAGTTGCTCAATATAATTCCTAATGAAATTAACTTCTGACAGAGTCTCCTCTTCGTTGTATTCTCCGCCGTAACATATGTTATTTAAAAGCGGTTTATTACCGAGAGTTTTTATATAAACAGCCCATAAAATACAACCCGCATAAAAACTTAAATAAGTATCCAAAAGGCTGACAATTTTCGGATAAAACATTTTAAATTGGTGCTTTTTCTGGTTAAAATTTTTAAATTTGTTGAGCGTTCCGTAAACATACTCAATATTCGGGACTATTGCGCTCATATGTTTTATAAACCCGGGGTCAAATTGTACGCCGTCTTCAAGTTCTAAGTTATTATCCATTTTTATATCCTTTCATTTTATTTTTTTAAAGCATTTCAAACTTAATTTTTGAGCGGTTATTTTTCAGAACTTTTTCTTGAAACTCAGTGTCATACTGAAGTTTATATCCGTTTGTAAAGGCCTTAACCACTGCTTTCGCAAATGTTCCACTGCTGCTCCAGTATGATGTGTGAGCAAACAGGACAGAACGTTTTGACCAAACACTTGAATTGTCATAAATAAATCCTTTAGGATTATTTATTTCAATATCAGCAAGTTTTTTTATCTCATCTATAGTGAGATTTCTTGATGAAGGGAAACCAAGAGGATCTTCCCTGTAATTAACGGTTAAGAAAAATAAACCCTTTTCCAGAATATATTTCAGCATGAGTTTGTTGTAATAATTCAGCTCATAATCTGGGTTTGCCAGATCTGAATAAAAAAGAACCAGAGGGCTTGCAAAATTTACAACCCCTTTTAAAGTATCATCAGGCACGCAATAGTTTTCCGTTGCATCTTTCAGGGCAAGATAATTTTCTTCACTGATTGTTTCAGCCGGTCTAAAAAGAAGATTGCCGTTTTCCGATACTATACCAATTTTTGCTTTGGAAAGTGCAGATATACATGTGTTTTCAATAGGATGTTCTTTTATAAACTGTTTGATGCTGTCACTAAAACCAAGTGTATCGGCCAAACCGTCAAGATTAATATATGGCAGCTTGTTAAACATATATTCATAAGTTACAAAAGTTCCGGCAGAATACCCGTAAAGAATTACCTTATTGCCCTTTTCACTTTCCGCTTTAACAGTTTCATTCAAATCATCAAGTATCGGAAGCATGTTATGCTGTTTTTGCACCCATATGGCATCATGAAGATAAGCTGCAAGCATTGAACGAACTTTGTAAGCAATTGTCGGACTGAAAGCTTTTGACAAGTCCAACTGCTGCTGTACAAATTCAAGATCATTTTTACTTTTGTCTCCCCAGAAAAAAATAACCGGTTCTTCGTTAATCGTATAATCTTCAGTATTTAAAAAGACTTCTTTTATATCTTTACTTTTTTCAAATTTCTTTTTTAAAACCGGATGAAGTTTTTGAACTCCTTCAACATACCAGTTTGACATTTTTTCATCATTATTGTTTGAGCCGTTTATATATACAAAGCTTACTCCCGTCTGTGCAAGACAAACATTTTGTAACAACAGCAAACCTAAAATAATCCCTAAAATCTTTTTCATGCTAATATAATAGCACAAAATATTGTAATACTAATATTAATTACAATTCTGTCATGCTGAATTTATTTCAGCATCTAATTTATATTTTGCCATTTGTACATTGTTCATAAACTTGTACCAGTCAAGAACAGCATGGATAAAAAACGGCTATTATTAGGTGTAGATCCTGAAACAAGTTCAGGATGAAGAAAATTAACAAAATTATGATAAAAAGGAGTAATTTATATGAAAAAATTTTTATTTGTTTTCGCATTAATCGCATTTTTCTGTTTAGAGATACAGATTTATTCAAATTACGTATCAAGTTATGATGAATGTCTAATAGCTGGGCGCGGGTGCTACGCACGTAGTTACCTGCAACAACTCATAAAATTATCTGACAACAACCGTAGTGGGTGCTACGCACGTAGTTACCTGCAACAACTCATGAAATTATCTGACAATAACCGCAGTGGGTGCTACGCACGTAGCGACCTGCAGCAACTCATGAAATTATCCGACAATAATCGCAGTGGGTGCTGTTCCCGTCACGGCGGAGTTTGCGGTTGTTCAGGCGGACGTACAAAATGCTGCGACGGAACATTAAGCCCTACCTGTCAATGTTTTATGGATGAGAATAAAGGGTTACAGTTATAATTAAGTTAATATCAGCCCCTGCCAACTCCCTAATCAGGGATAAATAGTTTTAATAATATTGCACTTTATAAATATTTATCTTATAATATAAAAGGGTAAGTTCCAAAACCTCCCCGGCACACACAGGTTACGAAGAAATCGGCCGAAGGAGGTGAGAGTATGAGAAATGAGATAATAAAAAATGCCCTGTCTCTGGCAGGACATCTTTTACAAATTATTTCGATTTTCTTATAGGGAACGAAGAAAGGTTTTAAGAGGTAGAGACTCTTAAAGCCTTTTCCCTATA
>CALVEX010000109.1 GCA_944326655.1 Candidatus Gastranaerophilales bacterium
GCATAATTATATCCTTTGAAACAGCAGAAAGGCACCTTAATTCTGCCGTCATTACCCTGTGTCATCAGCCCGAATGCCCTACAAATAATTCCCCTGTATTCATAAACAGAACATACATTATCAATTAAAAACGGACAATCATATCTAAAATTTTCACCTTTAAATTCAGCCTTTTGGCGACGCAGTTTGTTAATATTGGCCGTAACGGCTTTTTTTGTTTCTAAATCCAATTGCCATGCACCTATCATCAAATAATCCATTTCAATTTTTGAATAAGGGAATTGCGCATTTTGACAGCACATTCCGCAGCCTTTCCGGCAGCGGATATAGGGCTTTTGCCGTTCAAAGAATTTCTGAAGCTTTTCATCTATAAATTTTAAATATGCAATATAATTTTGAAGCATTGTTATATTTCTCCCTAATCTGCTGTTTTAAAAACAGCAGATTAGAAAAATTTGTTAGTCAATTAAAATATTTTATTTCTATAATGACAATTTTTCAAGCCATTCTTTTATATCATTATCGGTATTGCTATCCCCGCGGCTGAAAATTACAATTGGTTTAAGAACTTTTGCACCTTTAGCAAGTTGTGCCATATCTTTATCAATTGTATATCCGCCTCCGCCGCCATGGGTAATAAACGGGACAATTGTTTTGCCTTCAAAGTTGTTTTCTTCAAGGAATGTCATAACAGGAGGAGCCATTGTGTACCACCATGCCGGAGTTCCTACAAATATTATATCATAACCAGAAACATCAGTACTTTTTATCGGCGGATGAATATTCTTTTCTTTCTGTTCTTTTGCTATTCCATAAGCAGTTTCATTATAATCTGCAGGATATGGGGTTACAGGTTCAATTCTGAACATATCACCTCCGACCTGTGTATGAATTTTTTCGGCAATATATTTTGTATTGCCGCCCCATGAAAAGTAAGCTGTCAATATCTTTTTATCCATAAGTCCTCCTTGGTTAGCTGCCTGCGTTGAGCTGCCATTCATAATTGCATAACCTGCAGCAGCACATATAACAACCAGCAGCGGTAAAATAATAAATAACAATTTTTTCTTCATAAAATCACCTTTTTTATTTTGCTAAACCAATTATCATTATAACACCATTATTTTTTAAGTTTACATTTTTACTTTCTTTCTATAAAAACATAGCATATGATAGTAACTCTCAGTCAAGCAATTATAAATCAATGTTGTTATTAACGAATGTTAAATGTAACAGTTCAAAATTTTTATGCAAAAAGTTTTGTACAGACTCCAAAATTCCCGTTATTGGCTTCTTATCTTTATCCGCATTATAAAGCCTGATGAAGTGATAAATTTAATACTTAGTACCATTTGAACTTCTATTATACAAATAAGATATAATCATCAGGATAATTCCTAGAGTCAGTATTGCTATAAACTTATAAAGGATATCAATATTTGCAAGGTCATACAGGAAAATTCTGATTATTGAGAGTATGCACAAACCAATACCGGAATTTTTAAGATAATTTTTATTTTTTAAAATTCCTATAGTAGTTATTATTCCAGAATAAATTATCCAGCAGACAGAAACCAGATAACTTCCCTGATTAATAGAATGCTTCAATATTGTGTCTGTAATTTCGTAATGCACAAGAATAAAGCCCAAAATTACCGCTATATATTTGAAAATCTGCTTATTCGTCCATTTTGAGTAAAGAACAGCTGCGGCAACGCCTGCCAAAA
This sequence comes from Candidatus Gastranaerophilales bacterium, assembly GCA_944326655.1. Taxonomy (GTDB): domain Bacteria; phylum Cyanobacteriota; class Vampirovibrionia; order Gastranaerophilales; family Gastranaerophilaceae; genus Stercorousia. Next base: position 1,728 of record CALVEX010000109.1, read on the forward strand.
ATGCTGCCGTTCTTATATTTATAACCGGTATAAAGGCTGAAACCGGCCTGTAATGAACACCTTGAATAAGGAGCAGCAGCAAAGAAACTACACCCGCCAATAACGCAATTATTGAAATAGCAGAAACGTCATTTGATACTGTTTTTTGGAGTCTTTTTAAATTGATGGTATAAACAAAACCCAATATTGAATTTGTCATATTATTGATAAACCGCACAGAAGTATTTGTATCGATAAAATACTTTGTAATTATGTTATTCAGCTCCAGCCCCGCATATAAATAAACAGAAGTTAAACATACAAAATGAAAAAACTTTGCAAGCTTTGAAAATCTTTCCTCATCCGCTTTTGATAAGAAAAAGTAAGACATTGCAGACGCAATTATGACAGGGGCAAACATAGCAAGCCTAATATTCCATATCGGCACAAATTTTGTAATATCTTTTACTGCAAACACTCCGTCGACCGGCAATACCGAGCAGTATGCAGCAGCCCAAACACCGACTGCCCAAGCAGCAAGCGTTTTAAATTTAAACCTATATGCAAAATAAGAAAGAATAACAGCTTCAATTGTCCAAATATAACATTTTGCGGCAGGTATGTCATTAAATATAAAATAAACAAACAGAAAAGCTGCAATTAAAGATAATTGAAGATAATTTTTGAAAACCTCTTTGTCTGTATGTTTCAGATAAGTAATCAAAGAATAAACACTGGCACATACAAGTTCTGTATAACCTGCATACTGAATATCAAAAGCACGAATTAAAATTCCGGATAAAACCGCAATATTTAAGTAGTTAAGAACTTTATTATCACGCGATGTTTTACCTGTTATTAAATCATAAACCAAATATAAAGCCCACAGTATTACGGGACCGGCAATATTAATTTTATTACAATATATGAGGGCAAACAAAAATGTAATTGATAAATTAACAGGATTTATAATATCCCTGGACTTGTTTCTGTATGTATAAATAACAGAAAGAAAATTTATAAAAATAAAATACCCTAACATAAAATTTGAAGATACGCTGAACTCCGAATTTAGAAAAAGGGGATTTATATATGCCGCAATCAAGCTTATGACAAGCATTGAAACTGTTTTAAGTTTATCAGCCAGAAAGAAAGCTGCAAGAAGAAGTCCGGTTGCAACAATCATTGTTACAGGCAGATTAAAAAGCTTAAAAAGAGCACTTGCACAGTATGTAGAAATAAACATTGCGCCAAATCCGGTGCCTAAAAGAACTTCTGAATAATTTTTCATATTTTCTTTTTGATGAAGTTTTAATGCTGCAAAAGTCATTAAAATACCTGCCAGATATGCAAGTGTAATTTTTAATTCCGGAGTAAATACAAAATAAGGAGATACAATTTTTATCAGGATAATAAGCCCTATAAGAATTGCCAGTGCGCCGATTTTATTAAAAACATTACCCAAAAAGATATTTTCAAAAGATTTTGATTTTTCATCTTTTTTAAGATTATTTTCAATATAATTCGGAAGTTTTTCATCAGGTTCTGTAAATTCTGTTTTTTCATCAGATTCAAAAACAGCCGTCGAAACCTCAGGCGTATTTACAGTTTCTTTTTGAGACTTTAATTTTTCAGATTGTTTTAAGGATTCTATTTTACGTGTTTTATATCCCAAGACATAGTTTCTTAATTCTTTTATATTATCCGAAAGTTCATTCAGTTTAAGCTGAATTGCAATAATCCAGATAATCAGCAATGCAATTACGACAGCTGTCATTATATACCCCTTTACTATTGAGCTTATTTTATCGAAATTTGACTATATTGTCAATTTATTAATTACAGCAATTATACATGATCATTATTATTAAAGATTTGTAACTTTTTCAAATTAAATACGCAAAAATTTTTATGTTTTTATTTTATAGTATTAGTGCAGGAGGTTTAGTGTATGGCATCTGACTTAAAAATTAATATACAACCAACCGGAATACAATCCGCAATACCTTATTCAGGAAAGAACAGAAATCAGGTTTTTATGGGAAGAAGGCATCAACAGCCTGCGGCTGACAAGGTTGAAATTTCTGATTCACACAAAAGAAAAAATAATGTCCTTAAAGCTGTTTGTATAGGTCTTGGACTTGCAGCTATTACTGTTGCAGGAGCGTTACTTATGACAAAAGGTAAAACTAATATGACAAAAAAATTAGCTCAGCAATTTGAAGAAGATGTGGCATTATTAAGAAAATTTAAAACCCATAAATCCGAAAATGCCGGAGCAACAGTTCAGGAAACCATAACAAACATCCTGGGAAAAGATTCAAAAATCAAGCCGCATAATTATGATACGACCCAAGAGTATCCGGTAATTTCGGTATGGAGAAACTTCGGAGGTTATAGACAAGGACTTGTAAGTAAAGATGGAATATTAGACATTAAATCAAGTACAGACCTTCCAATGATAACCGGAGGTGTAATCCATTACGTACCGGAAGGTGGTCATGTTTATCCTACAAATTGTGGTGCATACATAACAGAGGGTACTGTCGGTCAATACCCTAATAGAGTAGTAAGCTTGACACTTCCCGACCGTAACAGCACTTATCCAAGCCCTATCCCTATGAGCATATCTTTTATTTCTCCAAACACCGAACTTACGCCGCTGCAAAAAGATGTAATCAAACTTGCCGAACATCTTGACAATAAAGATCTTGATGTATTTGACAAAATAGTAAAATGGAAAAATTCCCTCGATGAAAACGGACATACAATTCCAGATCTGACTGGTAAATACGAAAATCTTGATTATGATTTGATTTTATCTGCAATCCAGTCTATGGCAAACTAATACAAATAAGTGCGGGCATTGATACTTGACACATGTTGTATAATTAATATATGAGAATTAGAAAAATATTTAGCCTTCTGCTTGTATGTTTTATTTTTCTTGCAGCAGGAAAAGCTTCGGCAATAGAAGATGAAGATGATTTATTTAAACCTATTGAAATAAAAGACGGCATGACGCTTTCTATAGCCGATTGTGTATCAGCAGCATTTCAAAACAGTCCAAAAATCAGACGGCAGAAATATAATCTCGATATCGCCAAAAGCAATGTAGGAATTGCAAAATCACAATATTTCCCTGTAATAAGCGCAGGGGCAGGTTTTTATAATGAAAACAATTCCGATAACACATATTATTATTCACACTATAGGGAATTACCGCAAGTTGGAATTACCGTAAACAAACTCATTTGGAACTTCGGCAAAACAACAGCTTACATAAAAATGGAGGAGTTCTATAAAATCGGAGCAGAGTACGAATTTATGGACAGCCTCTGTTCAACCCTTTTTGATGTAAAACAAAAATATTACAATCTGTTGAAAGCAAAAGCAATGCTTGATGTAGCTGAAAATAACGTCAATATTAATGAGAATTTTGTAAAACTTGCAAAAAATAAAAACAAAATAGATTTGACTACAGCCCAATTAAACCTAAGTAATGCCAAAGTTAAATATATTGAAGCAAAAAACAATTATAAAAACGCAAAAGTTGATTTGAATAATTCTATGTATCTTGATAATCAGCCGGATTATGATATAAAAGACACTTACACTTTTTCATATAAAAACGATTTTGCATACGGTGAAAAAGTTTCTGCATCAACCCCTTTCATGCCTGAGACATTTACTTTCCCGGTTGACAGAGCAGTTCAGATTGCATACGATAACAGTCCGGATTTAAACGTATTAATTTCAACAAAAAAAGCAATGGAGCAATCACTAATTTACATAAAAAAAACATACCTCCCGGATTTGACAGCAGATGCAGGGTATGGCCTGAACCATACAAACCAAACAAATAACAACAGTTTTCATGTCGGTGTTAATCTGAATTCAACTGTAAATTTAATGGAGTTAAAACACAGTATTAAAGGTGCTGATGCACAGGTTAATCTCGCTGATAACGAAATCTTGCTTTTTAAAAAGGATTTATATTTTGAGGTAAAAAAAGCATTGAACAATGTTGAAAAAGCCCAGGATCAAATTCCCACCGCAAGAATGGAAACCGAACAGTCTCTGGAAAATTTAAAACTTGTTGAAGCTCAATATAAAACAAACCAACTGAACTATGTTGCACTCCAAAACGCCAGAAAAGAATATATTCAGGCACTCACGGAATATATAAACTCACTGTACAATTACAACATTGCCCTGATTCAGGTTGAAATGTCAATGCACTACCATTTAGTAGACATCCACCACAGATCAGAACATGCAATACAATACCATTCAGATGAACTTATCAGACACTTGAACAGAGTTCTGGGCTGCGACGAAAAAGAAATTCACAAACAAAAATCTAAAAAAAATCGAAAGGGACAGACACTTTAACAGTTTTTTTATATTATTATTAAATTATGCTGATAGATATTCTAAACAAAATAAATTCAATAAACGAAAATATGTTTGCGGGCTTTGACTCGTTTGTCGGGAGCTTTGGGATGCCAGAGTGGTTATGCGATGCAATTATAGACAGTTTTCATGTTCTTCCGCTTCTGTTTATTGTTTTTTTATTTATAGAATTTATCGAATTTTTCTACTCCGAAAAAATCAATAATTTTATGAAAAATACGGAGAAAGCATCACCGGTCATCGGAAGCCTTGCGGCAATTATCCCCCAGTGCGGATTTTCAGTTATTGCCAGTACTCTTTATATAAGAAAATTCATTACAAAAGGGACGCTTATCGCAATTTATCTTGCGACATCTGATGAAGCCATTCCGATACTTCTTGCGGCGCCCGAACAGACGCATTTTGTAATTCCGATTGTCGGGATTAAGCTCATAATAGGTATTTGTGCCGGATATCTGATAGATTTTATATTAAAAGATGATAAATATATTCCGCTTGCGAGTGAAACGGATAATAATGAACATGAAGGCTGCTGCAAGCACAGCATTTCACACAGAAGAAAACGGGAACTGATTATACACCCGCTGAAACATACACTGAATATCTTTGTGTTTATTCTTTTAATCACAATTTTACTTAACTTTTTAATTAACCTATATGCACAGCATGCAGCATTACACATTATATTCGGCAAAATAAAATTCCTTGAGCCTGTAATTACAGCGTTCATAGGCTTAATTCCGAATTGTGCAGTTTCAATAGCCCTAACAATGCTTTTGATAAAAGGCTCGATAAGTTTCGGGGCAGTAATGGCAGGTCTTTTATCCAATGCAGGACTAGGTATTCTGATTTTATTCAGACACAACGAAAATATAAAAGACACTATGAAAATTATTGCAATTCTGTTATCAATAAGTATTGTTTCAGGTTTGTTAATACAGTTATTTTAAACAAGAAGTACATTCAATCTGTCAAAACGTTTCCCTATATCATCATCATTTTTAAACAAAATACTGTATCTTTGGCTTTGATCTTTAGAAACAGATCTTACCAAGTCTTTTACAATCTCAAATTGTTGTTCCTCTGGTAAAGTTCCAAACATCATTGAGAGGAATTCACGATACTTAAACTTTGTTTTTATAGGTTTCATGTGAGATGTTATAAGTCTTGTATGTGCGCCCATTTGCGTTACATTAGACATCTGAGCAAACGGAGATTCTGAAATTCTTCTTGTTATAATCTTGTACAAATTATCATCCGCATTATAAACAAGTTTGCCGTCTCTTACAGATTCAATAAAATAAGCAAAGTTCTTGGCATTAACTTTTGAAATTTCACTGCCGTCGTTGGTCCGGGCAAGCTTTATATTAAATTCACCTGCAGAAACCGGATTTATATCAAATTCACGTTTCCCTAAGAAGTAATCCATATTTTTATCCAGTCCGGCTTTTCGGGTTAATCTGTCAAGCCTGTCCAAAATATCAAAAGTCTGATCTATAGTATAAACCTCAGGAAAAGTATTTTCATTATTAAGACTCAAAATTCTCTGATCGGTATTATGCCATAATACACCTTTATACCTCGCGATAATTTCCTGCTCAGGCATATTCCCTCCCCCGAAATTATCAAGAATTATATATGCCTTATCAAGGTCACTCCCCGGGAAAGCTTTTCGTAATCCTACGGAACAAACAGGGTCATAACCGGCAATCACGGCTTTTACCATAGAATTATCCGCATTTTTTATCTGTTTTATAAATTCCTGTTCAATTTTTTCAGACGCCTTTGTTAAATTCGGGAAGTTTGTAACCCATCTGTATAACCATACAAATTTAAGCTTTAAATAATCCGGAATTCTCTCAAGAAAAGAAAAATTTTCCTGCCGTATCTGCTTATTCTGCGGGAAAATTTTATCATCCAAAGCTTCGTAAAATTTTGCGTAACGGCATAATTCATACTGGTCAGTTAAATCCTTAATAGTCCTTATTGAATATTGAGGCATTTTTTGGGTAATTCCGTTAAAATTTACTTTCCTTTTCCTTTCAAATCCATAATTAATACAGTCCACCTTCATAAATTGCTCCTATATATGTTGAATTATGATTATCTGAACCACCTATTTGAATAAGTTTGTCCAAATAACCGTTGACCTTTTCTACTTCATTCATATTAACATGTCCCGGATATGCCTGATGATACCCTTCGGAAATTTGCAGCAAGCCTTTTGAATTTTCTATAAATTCATTCAACAGCTTTTGCGGCTCATGAGATTTTTCGGCCGTAAAATACGGATGCGCAAATGATAAAACAACGTTGTCATCTTCGCTCAGTATATCTATTAAATCTTCAAATTTATTTTCAGATTGAGTAACAAGTTCTCCGTTTTCTAAATGAGGCTCATACGACCTTCTGATAAATTTAATTAAATCAGATTCATTAATGTCAGAGTCTAACAAATTATTCTCCCTTAGATACCAAACATTTCTGTTTTTTACATCAATCCCAGACATGGTATCACTATAAAATTTTTCCGGATCAAATCCCCTTCTAGCCGCCTGAATTGTTAAAGCTGTCTTTGTTTGTCCATAGTGATAGACTGCCCAGTGAGAATTCATCATTAAGCAATCAGGATTAAGATTATAAAATTTTATAAGTTCATCTCTGTCAAACTTTGTTTTAGGATACGCTTTTTGAATATCCTCAAGCATATTGTCTATAAACTTGCTCCGTCTTTCCTGAAGATTTTTGCAGAATTTATCAAATTTAAAAGGGTTAATACCATATGCCAAAACTTCAGAAATCTCAAACGGATTATTACCTGTAGTAGCACTGTGCGTAAAACTCAATTCCACACCGGGAATAAAGTGGACATTCCGGAACTTTTCAGGATTTTCTGCAATAATAACAAGCGCCTCTTTAACACCCTCAACAGAATCATGATCGGTTATTGAGAATGTAAATTTTTTATTGGTTCGTTTAAATAAATCATCCGCATATTCACATATTTCATCCAACAGTTTTGGAACACTTATTTTACCGTCAGAATGGATTGTATGCATATGAAAATCAGCAGAAAAACCAAAATTTTCAATATTTTGAGGGTTGTAAACATAATCATTTTTTTTGAGTTTTAAAATATTATTTATAAATTCCGTCTTATCCATAACACATGAAAGCGAGTGTGGATTTAATTTATTTCCGGTCATTTTTGAGACTCCATCCGCTAATGCCGACATGAATTCAGAACATGGTCTCATTGAAGCCCCTCTCATTTTATAAATAAATAAAGATGAAATAAGAGTGCCCAAAGCAATAGCAGAAGCTGTTGCGGCTTCTTTTTTAGTTGTTTGTAAATTTTTTTCAGCGTTTCCGACAAACATAACTCTGTCATTGAAACTTCTTTGGATAGCACTAATTCTCATTAAACACCCTCAGAGACATTTCTATTTTATTATAAAAATATTGTTATGTAAAAATATTAATTTTTATTACGATATTAGTATAACTCTTAAAGTAGAATAATCATTGCCTTAAAAGGTCATACTAATTTACTGGTTTAGGTTCTGCAATTGCGTCGCGTGTCTTTGATGCCGCAACGGCAGCACAAGCAGATAACAAAGCAGTTGAAATATATGATAAAGCACCTAACCTATTCGTCTTTTTAACCTTTTTTAACATATCAAGTGGTAGTACTTTTTGAGCCAGATTGTTTCCTCTGTGAGTTGCCATTAATTCCTCGGATATAATAGGAACAAAAGAGGCGAGAACAAGTTTGCCAACATTATCTTTAACAAACGTAGTAACTTTATCAAAATTATTGGCAGGCTGTTCCCCTTCCAATTTTTTACGTTTTAATAATGCAGTCGTAGAAAATATACCGGCTGCTGCCATACAAGGGAATCTCATTCCTTGTATTGCCTTCCAAATTTTACTTTGGTTATGGTTGATAGCATGCCCCATCTCATGGAAAATAGCAGTCCCCAATTTATCAATATTTATAGCTATGTTTTTAGTGTTTGTTATATATCCTGCATTTTTTCCATCCTCTATCATTTTTAGCATAATTAATGCATATGCTTTACCGATAGGAGTTTTTCTTAAAAAATCAGGAATAGATGTTAAAAAAATGTCATATAATCTTTTATTAGGCTTCTGTAAAGATTTTATATACGCATCAAGTTGTGCATTCAATGAGGATATCTCACTTAGGTTTCCATTAGGCTTGATACCAGCAAACTTTTGTGACTGCTTAACATCTATTATTTCAACACCATTTTTTGCCAGTCCGGACTTCTGAAACGCATCAAGTATCCCCTTACGTAAAACTTTGTTATCACAACTTTGAGATATAGGTGAAATTCCATTTACTAAAGGGGAATTTACGATATGTGCAACTCCTCCGCCTATCATAGAAGATACTGCAGAACCAGCAATTACAGCTCCGGTTGTCGTCCACCCTCCGGGGGTACTGTATCTTTGTCCATTGTCCGTTGTGATAATTTTTGACATACAGTCAACCTTTCTTACGTATTCAATACTCAAACAGATTAAAATGCGTAAATAAAAAATTTTGTTATTTTATTAAAAATCTATTAAAATTTCTTAACACTACATCTTTCAAGCCATCTTGCAAACCTGACAATAGGCTTTTCAATATCAGCTGTAATTGAATCTACAAGAATAGTTTTACAGCCGAGCTTTTTTCCGCACATAACATCCGTCAAAGGCCTGTCCCCGACAAAACATGTTGTTTCCGGAGACAAAGAGTATTGTTTCATAAATTTTCCGGCGACTTTCACATCCGGCTTATGAGCTTCAAACACAACGGGGAAATCCGAACATGCCAGAACTTTTGCCATATAAGCAGGATTATTGTTATTTGAAACAACACCGACAAAAAAATCTTTTTTAACGTTATTAAGCCACTCAAGAGTCTTTTCAGTGTAACAACCCGTTTTTGAACCCATAAGTGTACTATCCAGATCAAACAGCAAAGCTTTTATACCCTGATTTTTAAGTTCTTCAAGATCTATATCATAAATACTTTTTAAATCATAATCCGGTTTAATGAACATTTTTCACTCCTATTGTACGAACAAGGGCATATTTAGGGTCTTTAGGCGATTGAGAAAATTTAACATATACATCATCATTTGTATTGCCTAATGATAAATCTTCGCCTTCCTCATTTTTAATCCCTTCTACCGTCACTGTAAATTGCTCATCAGGAGTAATAATTTCAACCTCGTCCCCGAGAAGCATTTTATTTTTAATTTTTACAAGGTAATAGTTATCCGATATCAAATCCGCATTTGAAATCTGACAGTTGTTCGAGCCGCAAGTCTGAAATTCACACAAAAAATCCGCGCCTGCCAGACCTTTTGAAATATCATAACTGTAACTTTCCCCGTTATTATCTCCAAGTGCAAACCCGGTAGTGTAACCGCGGTTTCCGACTTTTTGAAGCTCTGTAAAATATTTTTCCATATCAGCGGAAGGATTTTTCAAAACTTCATCAATTGCCTGCCTGTAAGCCTTTGCCACAGCCGAAACGTAATAAAGGCTTTTTGTACGCCCTTCGACTTTCAAAGAATTTACGCCTGCTTCAATCAATTGCGGAAGCTGCTTTACAAGACACAAATCTTTAGGGCTTAAAATATGCGAGCCTCTGTCGTCCTGATTAATTTCCAGAAATTCGCCCGGACGAGTTTCTTCAACAAGTTTATAACTCCATCTGCAAGGCTGCGAGCAATTCCCATGGTTTGCTTTTCTTTCCCCTTTTGAAAAATAGTCGCTCAAAAGACATCTGCCGGAAAAAGAAACGCACTGGGCGCCGTGTACAAAGCATTCAAGCTCAATATCCGGCACCCGGCGCCTTATTTCCGCAATATCTGCTATCGGAAGTTCACGGGCAAGAATTACCCTGCTTGCGCCCAAATCCCGCCAAAACTTAACGCTTTCATAATTTAATGTATTTGTTTGTGTACTTATGTGAAGCGGCACATTTGGAATATTACGTTTTATTAAGTTTAAAATTCCGTAATCACTGATTATAAATGCATCGGGATTGGCGTCCTTAAACTTGTCTAAACAAGCCTCAAGCTGTTTTATATCATTATTAAAAGCAAATATATTTATCGTAACATAAGCTTTTGCCCCGAGCGAATGAGCCAAATCAACAGCCTCTTTCAGATTTTCCATAGTGATAAGACTGCCCTTTCTCATTGCACGAAGGCTGAAATCCACAACTCCGAGGTAAACAGCGTCAGCACCGTATTTAACGGCGTATTCAAGCTTTTCAAGATTGCCCGCCGGCATTAAAAGTTCTACATCCTGCATAAGTGTATATTATCCTAAAGATTACAAATAATCAACCGATTAGGTGATGTCCAAAAATGATTAATACATAAGATATAAATATAGAAAAAGTTTTCTGTCATACTGAATTAATTTCAGTGTCTCAAAGAGAACCCGAAAAAATTCAGGATGACAAATAAAAAAAAATATGTTATTGGAGATAAAAGATTATGCAAACAATTGAAAATGCTGCTACAACATTAAAAGAAATCTGGGACTACCAGCACCCCGTAATGCATACCTGGTTCGTTTTAAGCTCATTATCACTTTGTGTTATGTTTGCTCTGTTATATTTTGTAATCTAAGGCAGACATTCCCAATATGTCTTTGTTTCATCATCAGGACAAATATTGGCAACCGCAAAATACGCACAGGAGGCGCCGTTAGTTGCATTATCAGAATTTTTTGAACAGTATGTAGAATTTGGTTTCATTTCCCAATGATAACGCGAATAATCTGGCGACCCCACGGGGATTAGCTTATTTTGGTTAAATAAGAAATAAAAAATATCATGTCCTAAAGCATTAGGAGCTCTTTTAGGGCCGTTTGTATCTATTACAATCCAATTGGCATAACAGTTATAACATCCGCTGATTGCCGACCCGTCCGTTGCAATTCTTGTGGGCAGTGATGCACAAAGATTGTAGCTGCCTTCTTTTTTATTATAATTTTTTATTGCAAATTGGTTCTTCTTATTTTTATATAAATTTATAACATTCTCATCAGATATAACTCTGTATTTACTATACAATTCAGTATAAAATTCAGTATCTCTATCTCCTGCATTACTCGTCCAGGCAGAGATATAATCAGGATCTATCGAATAAAGAGCGTGCTGTAAAGCAGAATAAGCCTTTTTAAACTCTGTTTCCCTCACCTTATGCTGATATTTAGTCATCAATGCAGGAATAGTCATTGCTGCAACTACGCCGATGATTCCGAGGGTGATTAAAACCTCTGCCAGTGTAAACGCAGCCCGACGTTGACTGTTCGACAGGGCTACGCGCGTAGCGCCCTCTGCCAAAGTGAATGCAAATTTTTTCTTAAGTGAACAGTGATGAGTGAACAGTGAAACGAGTTTAGGTGAATAAGTTCGTTTCGGGGAGTTAATATTGTTCCCTCTCTCCCGAGGAGAGAGGACGCTTTCTTGCTCCCTCTCCTTGCTAAGGAGAGGGCTGGGGTGAGGTTGAATTATCAGTGAAACTTCACTATTTTGCGATTGCCACGGGCGTTTCACTCCCTCGCAATGACATATATCTTGCGGGCTTTGCCCGCCGATAACAGCCTGACCTCCTGACTTCTTGACCTCCGGCTCTCTACATAAGAGACCCTGAAACGAGTTCAGGGTGACGGTTTGGTACTCCCCTCCCTTGAGGGGAGGGGAATATAAGGGGAGGGTGATGTTTTGCGATTGCGACGGTCGTTGCACACGCTGGCAATGACAAGCATCTTGTGAGCTTTGCTCACCGATAACGGCATACCCTCCTACCCTCTTATCTTCCAATCTTCCTACGTTAAGACCCTGCGGAAAACCGGACATTTTGCACAAAATCAATAGATTTTGGCAAAAGCAGTCAAACAAGTTCAGGATGACGTAACCGGCCTGCCCTCTTGCCTTCCGGGCTTCCTGCCTTCTAAATTGGCCTAGAGTGTCCCCCCCCCGAAGTTCTTAATATTTTTTAACGCTTCCATTCTCTCTCTCCTTTCATCTGATTACCTGCTTATTTTAACATGTATTTATGTGTTTTTCAACTTCTGCTATAATAGATATATGAAAAAACTGAGGATATTTTTAGGATATTTAACTCTTATTTTAATTGCAGTCAGCATGTTGTATCCGTTTTTTGCCATGATTAATCTGTCATTTGTGAATAACAGCGAAATTTTTTCTAACGCCGGAAAAATATTCCATACTAACTTAACTTTAGATAATTACAGAAATGTTTTTAAAGATATTCCGCTGAGCATATATTTTTTCAACAGCCTTATTGTGTCAACAATAGCCACTTTAGGCCAGGTAATTTTTTCCGCGCTTGCCGGTTATGCTTTTGCAAGGATGAATTTTAAATACAGAGATTGTTTATTTCTTTTGATTTTAATTACCATGCTTATTCCTCCTCAGGTAAATATAATTCCGCTTTTCTTTTTAATGAGGGAACTTCATTTAATCGACACTTATCAGGCTCTAATTTTGCCTGCACTATTCGGCGGATTTGGCATATTTTTAATGCGCCAGTATTTCTTAGGGCTTCCCAAAGACCTGGAAGAATCGGCAAAAATCGACGGATGCAACCTGTTTCAGACATTTTTTAAAATCGCCCTTCCACTTGCACTGCCAACTGTTGCAACTCTTGCTATATTCACCTTTGTAACCACATGGAACAGCTTTATGTGGCCTTTAATTGTTACAAATTCTGAAAGCATGCGCACTTTACCTGTCGGACTTGCAATTTATAAAGGAAGTTTCCGCGAGATTACTTTATGGGGAGAACTTTTGGCATGCTCCGTAATCTGTACTGTGCCGGTAGTCGGTGTTTTCCTGCTCGGGAAAAAATATTTTATCTCCGACATCTTGCAGGGCGGAGTTAAGGAATAGGAATAAAGCTCTACAGCTTATACCTCAAAACAGAATTTGACCCCTGGGAAGAAACGAACAACAAGTCGCCTTTTATATGCATTCCGTAAGGTTTTTGAATATTAGCAACAAGTGTTGATATTTCTCCTGTCGGTGTAATTTTTATAACATTATCCGCATTGTAATTTGAGACATAAATATTTCCCGAAGCATCACTGACCATAGCTATCGGCCCGTTTAATTTCGGAGTTTTTATAAAAATAGCTTTTTTACCGTCAGGTGAAATTTTGTAAATCATATTATCAGAAAAACATGCCACATACACATTTCCGTTGTTATCGGTTGTAACACCTGTCGGACTTGGAATTTCATTATACATGCCGTTTGTCTGGTCAATTTTTTGAGGAGACGCTTCCTGCTCCTTACGGGCCCTAATGGTCTGCATATCCGTGTTTAAGTTTGAGGCTAAAGCCTGTGCACTTGAATAAACGCTGCTTTCCGGCGGGATTAAAGAAAGATAAGTCTTTGCCTTATCAGTTAAACCAAGTTTGTAGCTTAAATTAGCCGCTTTGTAAACCGATTCGTAATCATCCGGCTTTCTTACAATAATCTGTTTAAATACACCGAGCGCCGCCTCATCCTGCTTTAGGTACTCAAGAATTGAGCCTAAATTATAATAAGCATCAATATAGTTAGGGTCAAGCGTTATAGCCTGCCTAAAAGCGGCCATTGCCTGATCATACCTGCCCGTTTTATAATAGTCAACACCCTGATTATATTGAAGTTTGGCTTCTGTAGCAGGTTCATATGCCTGATCTGCCGCATAAACAAAACTTATATTAGCTAATAATAACAACAGTGTGATTAAAAACTTTTTCATTAATCCCCCTCAAAAATAAGGGTTAATACCTGTAAAATAGGTATTAACCCGATATTTTTTATATAATTTCATCTAATTTTTCCAGAACTTTTTTATTTTTTTCAGCAAATTCATGCCCTCTTGCAATTATTGCCAATTTCAAAATATTTGCAAGATTTATTGCATTCAGCTGCTTGTAGTTATCCGGCAATCTCAAACTCCAGTTGCTGTCGCCAGAAGTTCCGGGTCTGTTGTAAACATCGTAGACATTAAAGTAATCCGTAAAGAAAATCTGGATATTTTCAGCGGCAGACGCAAAAAGTTCAACAAGTTTTGTCTGCGCCAAAAATTCAGCATCATCAGTAAGCCTTACAATAATATCGTCTTTGTTTTCAGCTTCTGCAAACAAATCATCCACAAGATTTTTTGCATGAAGATATCCGACATGCGTGTGAATATTTTGATCAGCCCACATTTTTATGGGTTCATTATCGTGAGTTCCGACCATTGCCCAGCATTTTTTACCGATATTGCAGCATCTGTAAGGATCTTCCGGCTTATCTGCCTCAACGAACTGGGTCAGCTTCATTCCCTGAAGTCCGTAAGTGTTCATAACAGAAGCAACAGGATTTGTTAAAGTACCCAAATCTTCACAAACAATTGCGTCTTTGTCCAATCCTTCTTCTTTTGCGGCGGCAATAACAATTTTTTCAATCAATCTGCCGTAATCTTTTATCTGCTGCTTGGTTAATTTTTTGACTCTCTTTTCTTTATCGGCAGTAAGTTCGGTATCTAAATCTTCCAATTTAGCAATTGCATATTTGGAAAGTTCCGGATGCTCAGGCGAAGAATAAAGTCTTCCCGCACCTTCTTCAATTTTCGGTTTTTTACCGGCCTTGTACACCCACGGGTCAATAAGCCCCACAATGTGGTCAATCCTTACACCGCCGGGATTTTCTTTAAACATTTTTTTGTAAAGGTTTTTGAGTAAAATTCCGCCGTCATCGAGAGAACCGTCAGCATTGTAGAGCCTGTCCGGATCCATAACCGGAAATCCCCAAGCTTGTCCGTCTTTTGAGAAATAATCCGGAGGACAGCCGAGGCACCAGCCTTTTAAGAACAATGCCTGATAAGCCCAGGTATCACGGTCAGAAAAAGCAACCTGTCTGTCAGCAATCATTTTTATACCATGCTTTTCAGCAAACTTTCTTGTTTCCTCATTCTGTTTGCTCAATATAAACTGAATAAATTTATATCTTTCAATTTCATCTGAATACTTGCTTTCAATTTCCTTAATACGGTTGCCGAATTCAATCTGCTGCTCAATAGAAGACGGGTTAAAGAGGTTTTTGTCTGTTTCTGAATTCCATAAAGGCCAGTAATCATTTCCGTGTTCTATAGACAAAGCTTCATAAAGACTGTCTTTGTCAAGCCAAAAGCTGTTTTCAGACTTAAACTGCTTAAATTCCTTTTCAAGTTTTTTAACAGGATTTTTCTTAAAATTGTTCCAGGCCTCCTGCAAAGCTTCATCCTGCTGCTTGTATATATATGAATAAGCTGTTTTATTTATATCTTTATTTGGATTTTCAGCAACAATTCTGTTATAAGTTTCCTCTGAAAGAATTTGCCCCCATGCTTTTGTTGTAAGTTCTTTCAGGTCGATAAACAAGGGGTTGCCGGAAAATATTGTACCTGTGTACGGAGAAGAATCGCAGGACTTTGTTTTCCCGGCCGGTCCGAGCTGTATAGCATCAAAAAGCCCCGATGCATATTCAATAAACTCTTTTCCGCCGTCCGAATTAATGCTTCCAAATCCTGTATTCTGGTTTGAAGCAGACGGAAAACTTCCGCTGTGCATAATAAAAGCAAGATTTTTTTTGCCAAGAACTTTTAACGCTTTACGAATAGTTTTTTTTGCATTTTCGTCTAAAACATTAGACTTATTTTCTAATACACAAGTCATAATTACCCCTTCTTCTTATATGATATCAACAGAACAGATAATAACATGAGATAACAAAATTTTCAACATGCCATAAATTGGGCTTTATCTCGCAGTTTACACAAAATATATATCCAAAACACATACATACTGTCATTCCGAACTTGTTTTGGAATCTCAATATTAATAGATCCTGAAACACGGAGGTCAATCCGACGTTCAGGATGACAAGGAATAATTCATCCCCTCCCTTGAGGGGAGGGGTTAGGGGTGGGTGATAATCTCCCTCTCCTTTGTAAACACTTGTTCAAATATTTTAAAGTTTAATAAATATTGTTGCAGAGGGA
The DNA here is from genome assembly GCA_944326655.1 of Candidatus Gastranaerophilales bacterium. GTDB lineage: Bacteria > Cyanobacteriota > Vampirovibrionia > Gastranaerophilales > Gastranaerophilaceae > Stercorousia. The sequence goes on from CALVEX010000109.1 coordinate 18,203, forward strand.
GAAAAAGAGGGTTGAGGTTAGGTTTTTCACCCTATAACCGAAAAAGCAGCAACCAAAAATTTATATATAATCTGCTTATTTTTCTCATCCAGTTTATCAATTATACTCAAAATTTCTTTATCCAAGTGTTTGGGAATGTCAACAGAAGAAAATCTAAAAAATTCAATAAGTTCAACATCAAGAACGTTAGCGATCTTATCCAGCACATGCAAAGAAGGGAAAAACCTTCCGGATTCAATTCCTGATAGTGAAGACGTTTCAATATCAATCATTTCCGATAACTGCTCCTGTGTAAATCCCTTAAATTTTCTGATTTCTTTAATTCTTTTTCCAAGTAATTTTTTATTCTCCATAAAGATATATAATACTCTTTTTTCTTTATAAAAATAAGTCACCTAATCACGTTTTTAAATTTAAATTACGTAATAAACACTCAATACCCCTTGACAATCACTTAAAAATAGTTTAAAATAAGTGTACAAATATTAGTTTTATAAAAACTAATACAAACGAGGAAACCAATGAACAATAACATAGAGAAGTTAAAGAGAGTAAGTTTTACAAAAACAGAAAGGTGAAAAGATTATGAAAAAAAGTTTTGGCTTTACACTCGCAGAAGTATTGATTAGTTTAGGTATTATCGGGGTAGTTGCAGCAATGACTATGCCAACATTGATTAACTCTACCCAGGGCGCACAGTACAAAGCTGCTTACAAAAAAGCTTTATCAGCTTTGTCTCAAGGTGTAACACTTAACGTAGCTTTGGATGATTATGACTTTGCAGATACAGTTGTCGGTGATACAGAGGAAGATTATACAATTGCAAAAATTCTTGACAGCCGCATGAATGTTGTAAAGACAACAGCAGACGCAGAAGGTGCAGCTACAGGTACATTAGGATATGATGTTAATGCCGATACAGCGGGTATCATTGGGACAAGCAATTATACGTTCTACTTCAATGACGGTATGGTATTCAGCTATCCGCAAGCCGCAGCAGCCTGCTCTATGGATACTACAAAAGCAGCTTCTTTAAGTGATAACTGCTATGGTATCATAGACGTTAACGGAGCTAAAGGTCCTAACAGAGTTGTAAAATGCGACGGTGAAACAGACTATAGTGCCGAAAAGGATGGTTGCGCAGTAACCAACCCGACAGATATTTATCCGGTTGTATTCTATGATTCAACAGTATTACCGTCAACAGATGCCGCTAGAGCTGTATTGTATGGTAAGTAGCGCGAGTGAGCTGAGGCTGGAGCGCTTTTGCCGTTGGGATGCAATCACATAAGGCAAAACGCGGAATTGCCGTTAAACGCGAACGAGCAAGACAGCGCGAGTGAGCTGAGGCTTTAGCCGAAGAATCGCAGAATTAGTAAAAATGAGATTGCGGATCAAGTCCGCAATAACAAGAAATAAGCGAGTAGGTTGGGGTTTCGACCCCAACACTCATATAAAGTTCGAATCTTTTTGTCGGCGGAGTTTTCACCCCGCCGTTTTTTTGCACTTATTTTCCCCTCTCCCAGGCGAATTGACCTTCGCGCGGGAGAGGGCTAGGGTGAGGGGTTAATTTACTCCCTCTCCTTTTCAAGGAGAGGGTTGGGGTGAGGTGATTTTTGGAGGGTAGGAAGGCAAGAAGACAGGAGGGCAGGCTGGTATCGGCGGGCAAAGCCCGCGTAAAATTTGTCATTGCGAGAGAGCGTTAGCGAACGTCGCAATCGCATTAGCGTAAACATCCAACAATATTGCGATTACCACGGCACTGCGTACCTCGTAATAACAATAACTAAGTAATGTCCGATACCCATCCAAACCTTCCCTAATCAGGGAAGGCTTTTTATTTTCCCCTCTCCCCCTGCGGGAGAGGGTTGGGGTGAGGTTCTATTAATTGCATTATCGCTAAAATTTCACTATTATGCGATTGCCACGGGCGTTTCACGTTCTCGCAATGGCATGTATTTTGTGAGCTTCGCTCACCGATAATAGCCTACCTTCCTACCCTCTTAGCTTCTAATCTTCCATTAACGACATCCTGAAATAAATTCAGGATGACGAGAAGAACAGTGTTCAGGATGACGTAACTTGCCTGCCCTCCTGACCTCTTGTCTTCCTGCCCCCCCCCCCCCCCCCCCCGACACTCCTCCAATCGTATGATTTTTCAATTTCTAATCCTTTAGAATTAGTTAAAATTAATTAATAATTTTTGTAAACCTATTGACATTTTTTGAAACATAATTTAAAATGTAAATACAAAAAGATTTTTCAAAAGTTTTTTATGCATATCCACAAGTTGCAAAAAGATTCGATGAATGATAATTTAGGATAGAGAGATAAAAAGCGTAAAGCATTTTGAGAAATCAGAAAGTTTTACAAAAAAGAAAGGTGAAAAGATTATGACAAAAAGATTCGGCTTTACACTCGCAGAAGTGTTGATTACTTTGGGTATCATCGGTGTTGTAGCTGCAATGACAATGCCTACATTGATTAACTCAACTCAGGGAGCACAGTACAAGGCTGCTTACAAAAAAGCATTATCAGCTTTGTCTCAAGGTGTTACTTTAAACGTTGCTTTGGATGACTTCGACTTTGCTGATGCTGTAGCTGGAGATGAAACTACAGATTATTCAATAGCTAAAATCCTTAATGACCGTATGAATGTTGTTAAAATTAATGATGACGGTTTTGACACTGGTTATGCAATCAACGGTAATGACCCTGATTCAATTGCGGACAATGCTGCAAATAACTATACATTCTATTTTAATGACGGTATGGTATTCAGCTTCCCGCAAGATGCTGAAGGTTGTACTCAGACAGCTGCAGTTGCAGATGATAACCAGATCTGCTATGGCGTTATTGATGTTAACGGTACTAAAGGACCGAATAAACTTGCAATATGTGACGGTGCAACAAACTATGATGATGACGATGATGATTGCGTAGTTTCTAACCCGACAGATATTTATCCGGTTATGTTCTACGATTCAACAGTATTACCGTCAACTTCCGCTGCAAGAGCAGTATTATACGGTAAATAATCAGTAATACAAAATAATAATTTAAACGACCTGCAAAAATCTGCAGGTCGTTTTGTTTTACTAAAAAATTATTATTGCGATTGATACCCATCCAAACCTTCCCTAATCAGGGAAGGCTTTTTTATTTTTCCATCTCCCCGGCGAATTGACCTTCGCGCGGGAGAGGACAACTTATATTCCCCCTCTCCTTTGTAAACACTTGTTCAAATATTTTAAAGTTTAATTAATATTGTTGCAGAGGGAGAAAAAGAGGGGTGGGGTGAGGTTCGGATTGTTTCATACGATAGTACGATAAGTTCGTTTCGGCAGTGTACCGCTGCAAAAGATTACCGAAGAAATTTCACTATTCTGCGATTGCCACGGGCGTTTCACGCCCTCGCAATGACATTTTCGTGAGCGTCGCTCACCGATACCGACATACCCTCCTACCTTCTTATCTTCCAATCTTCCATTAATTAGATCCTGAAACACGGAGTTCAATCCGACGTTCAGGATGACTGGAAGAACGGTGTTCAGCATGACGTAACTGGCCTGCCCTCCTGCCCTCTTGCCCTCCAAAATCTCTCTCTGACTCACTCCACAAAAAATTTATTCAACAACACAGGCACAAATTTTGCATTCAGGGCACTAAAATCAAATACAAATTCATTCACTCCGGCCTTATATAGTTCCTCAACCTTATCAAACTGTTCAAGAATTTTATCTTCAAACATATGCATCCTGCAAAAACCGTCGCAAGTAAACGGGAAAAGCTTGTCAATCGAAGGATCATGCAGTGCATATCCGCCCCTGTGGCATGGTGCCTTGCAAGAAAGTCTGGAAATAATAGCACTGTCATTATTCAACGGACACAACCCCAGGCTCGGAACCCTTATATTGCCGGCAATTGTGTATTTACGGTTTGGAATATCATTTTTTATCTTTTTAATAGTCTTTATAGTGCTTTCAATATCTGAAAACGACGTAAAATCGACAGTGCTTATAGGCGCCAGATTGTTCAGGCATTTTATAGACAGGCTGTTTAAAAGATTAATTCCCTGCCCTATTTCTATAGGAATATGATTTATGTCAGGGTCATTAATTGCAGTCCAGAAATACCCGATATTATTAATTATAAGACTGTCAGGCGCCGGGTTTTCAAGCAAAATTTGTTTTTCATACTCATAAACCCTGTCAAAATCCCTTTCTATAAGTATTCTGGGAGTTGAAAGCTGAAACTTTATCCCGTATTTTGTACAGAATTTTTTAACTTTTGTAATTATATCCTTAAAGCTGCTGGTTGCAAGGTCGCGTGTAGCAAGGATTTCTCCATACTCAATAGAATAAACCGGATTTGTACCAATCTTTTTTATGTATTTCTCAAGTTCTTTTAACTGTTCCAACTCAGACAAACGCAAATTTATACGATAAATATTTTTTTTGGAATAGTCAATATCTTTCTTTATTCGCGGACTTTTTATATCCCATTCAAAATTTTTAATATTACGGCTGAATTTAAAATCCTTTCCTTCGGCGCTCACTACAACACCAAGAAAATGATTTGTACTGTATATGCTTTTTCTGACATGCTTGAAAGGAAGTTTTTGATGTTTAAAGAGTTTCGGCTTATCCAAAATTTTCTGGATAAGTTCAATTGCCTCAAGAATTTCCTCGGAACTGTTAAATTTGCCCTTAATAACAACGCTGTCAATAGCTTTCAGCTTCTTAATATCTTCCGCACAATAAGGAAGATTGTCGCTGTCTATTGCAAGCGGTAAGTTTGTATATTTCTTTATTTTAGAAATATTTTTCATATATATTTCTTCGGTGATAATAATTTCATCAACCTTATGAAAATTGTTGATAAAGTCAATTCCCGCAAGATTATGTATATCAAAGTAAGAATCCGCTATTACCTTGAAAGGCAGGTTAAACACCTTAATAGCTTCTAAAATCGCAAAGCTGTTTACAAATATTCCGTCAATGCCCGCCGTCTTAAGAAATTTAAGCATTTTCTTTATCTCAGGCAGATTTTCTTCGGTAATGTCGTGTTTAAAGTTAATATAAACAGAACATTTGTTACGCCTTGCAGCCTCCACAAACTCTTTAACATACTCAAAATTGTTATTCAAAAACTTTTTATAATAAACGTAATATTCTCTGCACTGTGTTTCTTTGGCGAAAACGTCAATATCTTCAGGTTTTTTGACTGGTGAAACTATTTTTATACTTCCCATATATTTATTATAGCATAAGAAATATTATTAGAAGTCGATAAGACGTTAAGTCACTAAGTCGCTAAGTCGTTACGGTACGCTTTGCGTACATAAAATTTTAAATAATCTGCACTTAATGAAACAATAAGCTGTAGGTTGGGGGTTTCTACCCCAACAACATTAATTTTCATGATCTCACCCTCCACTTTAATCCCCTCCCCTCAAGGGAGGGGAAATTAATTTAACTCTTGCAGCGGTACGCTGCCTAAATGAACTTAGCGTCCTATCGTCTTAGAAACTTATCGACTTCTGATAATATTTACTATGTAAACAAATGTTAACTGTTTTTGTAAAAAAAGGCAATTTTTTGGGAAAGAAATACTTAATATATATATAGGAAATATATAGGATAAGTTTAACACTTTCTCACCAAAACACATCAATAGGATTACAATTAAATTTAGGGAGGATACCAATGGCAATAGGTGCTGAGGATTACATCGACCAGCTTCTGGTCAAAAAATACGCTGAAGAAAAAGTTGACAATCACGATAACATGGAATCAATGGTAGATCCGCAAAAAATGATGGATGCCATGAATGATTACGCAAGCATGTACAGAAATATGATGAACCTGAAACAAAGACTTAACATTGCATGTTACGCGGTTAATGCCAGAAATGCCAGATACAACAAGACTTCACGATACTGATAAATAAGTTTACGTTCTCACTTTTTTAAGTTATAATAACTGAAAAGAAAGTGAGAACAAATGGTGGGAAAAATTGTCCTGGCTTCTTCTTCTCCCAGAAGAGCCGATATTATGACAAAAGCTAAAGTTAAATTTGAGATTATACCGTCCCCGTATATCGAAGATCATACGACGACGGTTTTTTCTTATGAATTTATTGAAAATCTTGCGTACAACAAAGCAAAAGCAGTTATTCCAATATTAAAGGAACCATCAATAATTGTCGGAGCTGACACCGTTGTTGTTTTGGACGGAGAAATTCTCGGTAAACCCCAGGGGCGTCAGGGAGCTTTTGAAATGCTTAAAAAACTTTCCGGCAAAACCCACTTTGTTGTAACTAGTATTGTTGTAATGGATTCGAAAACAGGATACTTTAAAAAAAAATCCACGACAAGCCATGTTACATTTGAAAATCTTTCAGAC
>CALVEX010000110.1 GCA_944326655.1 Candidatus Gastranaerophilales bacterium
TTTCTACACCGTTTACATTATTGATTTTTTACAGTTACTATTATACAATATTTTTAGAATAATTAAAATAGTCAACTTCTAACCGGTTGCAGGAGAAAACATGAATTATAAAAAATTATTGATATCATCTATTGTCGTTATGGCTGCTTTATCCTCGCAGGTTTATTCAAAAGAACTTCAGGCGCAGGTGCAGAAAAATACCGCGAATACCGCAAAACAGCAAACCCCGGCAGCTGTTCAATCAGGAACACAGGCTTACCCTGAAATTTCAAGACTGATTGAGTATAATCACTGCGCTGAAGCTGATGTTAAAATCAGAGAACAGCTTAATTTGAAACCAAACGACATTAATCTTTTGGCATTGAGAACTGTTTCAATGGCAAAACAGCATAAACTTGATCCTGCACAAAAAGAACTTGATAAACTGCTTAAACAGTATCCTAAAAACCCTACGCTTCATTATGCTCAGGGGCTTGTATATTTGCAGAGAACAACATCATCGGATGTTGATTACATTAAAAATACACGCGCTTTGATAACTTCTTCTCTCAGGGAATTTGTTGAAGCTGTTAACCTGAATGATAAATATTATGAAGCATACAACGCAATGGGTGTTGCAACATTAAAATTGGGAAACAAGAACGATGCTGTGGATTTGTTTAATACAGCTTTGAAAATTAACCCTTCATTTGCAACAGCTTATGACAACATAGGTGTTGTTGAAATGATGAACGGCAATCTGGATTCGGCTGAAAATTATTTCATGAAGGCTATGAAATATAACTCCCACAACCCTACGGCCTGGTATCATATGGCTCAGGTTGAAACTTACAGAGGGAATTATTCAAAGGCTTTAACCTGGGTAAACCATTCAGTGCATGTTAACCCGAATTCTTCACCGGCGCTTACTTTGCAGGGCGAGCTTTACCTGAAACAGGGAAACCAGGCTGCTGCTATTAACTCGTTTAAGAAAGCACAAATTGTTAAACCTGAAAATGCAAGGCCTTATCTTAACCTTGCAACAATTTACGAAAACCGTGCTGATGAAGAATTTGCAATGGAGCAGCTTAAGACCGCTATTGCTATCAACCCGGGCTATACAGAAGGACGTTTGAAAATAGCTAATATGGCACTCCATATTAAAAAGTATGACCAGGCGCTTGATTATTATTCAAAACTTATAGGCGATGAAAATTATAATGACGATGCAATAATCGGGCTTGCAAATACTTACTATGAAATGGCAAAAGAAAGAGGCGGAAACGAAGGTATAACAACCAATAGAGAAGTTTATCTGGCTTACGACTACGTAAATAAAGCAATTGAGCAATGTCCTGACGATTTGAAACTTCATCTTGCTAAATTGAAACTTGCAAGACTTGTTCACCAGTCGCCGCTTGCAAAAGAAAGTCTTAACTACATTATTCAAGCTGCCGGAAACAATCTTATGGACAGCGTAATTAAAGGTGAAGCTTACCTTGCAATGGGCAGAGAAAAAGATGCGGTTTATACATTTGAAAACGCAATTAATTTCTCAACTTCTGTTGATGACGATTTATACTTGGCAGAAATTCTTGTCCACAACAAACAGTTTAGAACTGCAAGACAGGCACTTCAAAAAGCTTTGATGAAAGATCCGGATAATGTTATTGCCAAAAACGGTATTGCATATATTAATCTTTGCGAAATTAAATCAAACGAATTCTTTGATATTGCCCAAAGACAGTATCAGGAAAAGAATTACGCGTCGGCAATCGAATACTGCAACCGTGCTATAGACTTCTATCACAACAGCTCACAGATTGCCAAACTCAAAGCAATGTCTTATGAGAAAGAACTTAACTACAGAGGCGCTGTAAAATACTATCAGCAGTATCTTGCTATGAACCCTAACGCTTCTGATAAAGATGCTGTTTTGAAAAAAATAGAAAAATATAAAGTAAAAGCTCAATAATAAATAATTCAATAACTTACCAGACCGGGATATGAAAAAGTTCGATATACGAAAGACATTTGAAATATTTTTGAGAGAGCCCATCAGTGTGTTAACTGAAGGGCTGTTTCAACTTGTAAGTATTGAAAATAATATTTTTAATCAAAAACCCTATGTAAATATCGACTTTGTGAATAAGAAAACACAGATAACAGTTGTAAACAGCGAAAAAATGTACAACCTGTTTCAGAAAGTTTTATTTAAAAAACGGCTTAAAGAGCAGAAAGAAAAAGCAAAAACTAAAGCTTAACCGAATAATCATCCGGGATTTTCCATCCGTTACAGTAAATTATTGATGTACAATAGTTACCGGAATTAATACCTGAACCGCTTGTAGCTTCACCTTTACAAGCCCGTAAAAAAGTATCCTTGTTTTCATCTATATGTTTGCATGTCCAATCTTGCCAGCCATATGGCGATACAACAATCTTATTTCCGTAGTTGCGAAGAGAAAAATCGAAAACATCTTTACCAACTACTAATTTCTTTTTGTTTTTAGAACTCGGAAGAATTACTGAAAAAGTGCCGTATAAATTTTGTAGTCCCGTGTATTGATAGGAAAATAAAACAGCGCTCCCGTCGGCGAGTTCCGTCCAGTCGCCTAAATTACCGTTATAATATGCCCAGCTGGGGTCTCCTGATTTATCAGCAATTGATGTATAAATTTTGTAATTTACTTTGGCCGGTGTGTCTGTTGATTTTGCAGTACCTGTAGCACTTAAATACGGATAAAAATACTTTTGGAAAAATTGATTTGAAGAAGCTTTATTGTTAGCAGTGTATGATGCCCAATCCCAATACACTGCTTCACCGTTCTTCGCTTCAGAATTGGCAAGCATCTGCGATAATACTGAATAGGATTTTTTCAGGGAAGTTTCTACTACTCGTTTTCGGTGGTTTTGAACAAGAGACGGTATGGTCAAAGCGGCGACAACACCTATAATCCCGAGTGTGATTAAAACTTCCGATAGTGTAAAGGCTTTTTTCATTAGTTTATTTCCATAAAAAGATATATTATTAACGTTATTAATAGCTTATAAACTATTTTATATTATTATAAACTATTGTTAAAAATCTGTCAAATAAATAAAATTAATAAATGGATGATACTTCTTACCTTAAAAAAATAGGATTAAAACTTAAAATTTTGCGTTCATTAAAAGGGTTTTCTCAGGATGAAGTTGTCAACAAATTAAATGTTGATAAAAGCTATTACAGTAAAGTGGAACGGGGATTGACTAACCCGTCAATATTATATTTAAAACATGTTGCGGAGTTATTAAATGTGAGCTTGTGCGAACTTTTAGATTTAAATATAAATTTAGATTAGTTATTTTTAATATACTAGAATGACAGTTTATATTCCCCTCCCTTGAGGGGAGGGGAATTAAAGGGGAGGGTGATTTATAAATTTATTCGTAATCCTCTACCTTCTGCAAACAGAGCGGTAATGCGATTCTTCGCCCGTCATTCTGAGGGCACAGCCCGAAGAATCTCAAGTTTTAGGCTCAGAATGACAAATTTATTCTATTTTGTATTAAAATAACCGGTATTTGATGCCTGAATCAGCTTATGCAATGATTTTACCGAGTTCTCTGACTGTTTTAATATCTTCATCGGGTGATTTCCCGACTGTGGTAAGATAATTCCCGACCATAATCCCTTCAACACAGGTTTTTAAAGCTTTGCGCTGATTAGCTTCACAAAGCCGCATCCTGCCCCCGCAAAAACGAAGGACTGAGGCGGGATTGGCAATTTTGAATATTGCAAGAGTCCTTAAAATATTTTCTTCGTCTATTTTGTTATAGTAATTTTCAAACGGGGTCTCCTTAATAGGCATTAAGATATTAATGGGAATTGAATCCGGCTGTATTTGGGCCAGTTCAAGCGCCATTTCAACCCGCTGCTCAACGCTTTCCCCCATGCCTAAAATTACGCCGCAGCATAGCTCCATCCCGTATTTTTTGACCAGTTTGCAGGTGTTGACCCTGTCGTCAAATGTATGGGTTGTACAGACCTGAGGATAGTAAGAGCGTGCGGTATTTATATTATGATGAAATCTTGTTAAACCGCATTCGGCAAGTTTTTTAGCCTGTTCTTCATTCAAAATTCCTATTGAGGCGCAGCTTTTTATGCATTCAATTTTGTTCACTTCTTGTATCATTTCGATAATTTTGTCAAAGTCGCTTTCATCAGGTGTTTTCCCTGATGTTACAACTGCAAATCTGGAAGCTTTATGACTTTTTGCCTCAAGGGCTGCATTTTTTACTTTTTCAACGTCAATCAGGGGGTAAGAGTCAATATGTGTTCTGTAATGCGAACTTTGGGCGCAATATTTACAATTTTGCGAGCATTTCCCGTTTCGTGCGTTGACAAGCGAGCAAAACTCAACTTCGTTTTTTACATACTTTGAAGAAATTTTTAAAAGATCATCTAAATCCGAATTATATAGTTTAAGGAGTTCCTGTTTTGAAATCATAATTTTTATGGTATATCGCTGATTGACTAAAGTCAAATGATATGCTAGAATTGGCTCACGGAAAGGGTAGAAAAATGTTTTGTCCCAACTGCGGAAAACAAATTAAAGACAGTGATAATTTTTGCAGATACTGCGGATATGATTTAAGGGCAGACGCTGTTATTGATAAACAGCAGGAAAAACTACAGACTGATTGTGAACAAAATGAAAATTCCGGCACAGAAAACTATGAAATCCCCGCAGATACGGAAGAATTGGTTTTGTATGATATCAAAAAGCACTGGATGGCACTTTTCTGGCCTATAGTTTTAACTCCGGTATTTTTTATTTACTTTTGGAACATTTTTCTAAATACCCACAGTCTGATTAGCTGGGTAATTGTTTTTGCTATTCTTGCAGGAATTATTTATCCTGTTTTAAGATATATTTATGACAAAATTATTATTACAACGAAATTTATACATATTAAAATCGGGGTTTTAAATCCTGTAGAAATAGATTTACCGCTCAACGAGGGGGACAGGCTGAATATTACCGAAACATCAATGGGTAAAATGCTGAATTACGGTATGATTTCGTTTACGGCAAATTCGGAAAGGTATGAATACAGGTATATAAAATCTCCCGAAGATTTGCAATATATTATTGATAATCCTGCAAAATTTGTAAAAGAAGCCCTAAGCGAAGAAGATATGTAAAATATCAGGTTCTTTTCGCGTTTTTATCAAATCTGTCCGCCATAAATGTTGATATCAAAGGAATTATGATATAGTATATTCCGCCGAGAATTAGTGCGGGTTTTACCACCTTAATCCCTTCTAAATATTTTTCAAGCTTTGGTGAATTTTTATTTACTTCCGCAAATTTTTTAACAAATTTTTCAGTCGGTTTTTCAAGTAATCTGTTAACTGCATAACCGCCGGCTATACAAAGCCCCGTTGATATCGCAGCATTATAAATCAGGGCATTTTTGCGGGAATTCTCAATCTTTTTGCTGTGTGCAGTACCGGAAATAAATGCTGCTGTTGCGGCTGCATCTGTTAAAGAAATTATATGCTGTTCAAAATTTGTGTTGTGAAATTTCTCCGACATTTTCTGAACGAATGATGTGTCCATGGCTTTTCCTATTAATTTGGAAAGTCCTTTTGCTGCGCTGCCTGTAAATGAAATATTTTTATTTTCATTTTGATTGTTGTTTGTTTTTTTATTAAACAGGAAAGACATAATAGGCGGGATTAAAGAACAGGTCATAACGGATTTGGGAACAGCAATCACAAAACCTAATCCCAGTTTAAACAATTGTGTTGCAAACTTATAACGTCCGGATGACTTCAGACTTTTTTCCCCTCCTTTTAAATTTTCTATAGTGGATTTTTTTAAATAATCATAAGGTCTTTTATCAATATTTTTAACTGCCCTTGCAACCGGCGAAGATGCCGCAAGCATTAAAAAATATCCAACAGCGCTTGAGGCAAGGGATTTTGCACAGGCATATTTTTTATTTTCTTTGTCAGTGTCAGGCGTTGCCATAATTGCAATAGGGCGTGCAACTGTTGAAAGCATAAGTGAAGCCGTTGCAACAAACAACGAACTGTTATCAGAGGCAAATTCTAATCCTTTTTTTAAAATTTTGCTATTATATATCGCCTGTACTTTCATGCAAATTCATTATACAATGCTCATAATGAAAATCACAGAATTTGTAAAAAAAGAATTGCAGGGCTGGAAACCATTTGAAATATGGGGGCTGGTTATTGTTCTGTCAGTAATTTTTATAAATGCCCTTGTCCTGAAGGATAGTCCTGCGGCGATTATTAATGCAATATGCGGAATTTTATACACAATTATAGCGGGTAAAGGCAAAATATCATGTTACTTTTTCGGATTAACCGGTTCCGGATGTTATATTTATCTTGCGCTGACAAATGCCCTGTGGGGAAATATGCTTCTTTATATTTTGTATTACATTCCAATGCAGGTTGCGGGAATTTTCAGGTGGAAAAAGCATCTTAAAAAAGAATCCGGCGAAATAATAAAGATAAAATTAGACGGGAAATCCCGTATAATACTTGCAGTGACAGGACTTGCAGGCTGTGTGATATCTGCTGTGTTATTAAATTATTTTAACGATAAAAGTCCGATAATTGACGGAATTACAACATTTATGTCAATACTCGGGATGTATTTAACTGTAAAACGTGCTGTTGAACAATGGATTGTATGGATGATAGTAAACGGGCTGTCGTTTTTTATGTGGCTTAATCTTGTTATTCACGGGGCAAAAGCTTATTCAACCGTTTTAATGTGGGGGGTATATTTTATCCTTGCAATTTATTTCTACCGGCAGTGGAGAAAAGAATTAAAAATATTGTAAATATTAATAAATAATCTCTTGTAAAACATGTGGTCATGAGTTATACTACTTATGTAGTATATTTTTTGTGTGTTAAAAAAAAGGATTTATGATTATATTGTTTTTATAAACGGGCAGTATTGCCATCTAAATGGCGTATTGTTTTTCATCACAACTATTATAAAATAGTTTAAGGAATGTAAACTCGCGTGTAATATCAGGCAAAAATACTTTGTCAGGTGTTTTATAAAAATTAGATGTGTGGCAGGTGTAAGTTTTGAACGAAAATAAAGAAAAATTATCTGAACAAATAAAATCAAAAGAAGTGAAAAAGTCCGGCAGGGCGGCAACAAATCCGCTTTCCAAGCAGATGAACACGCTTAAAAAAGCTGCAATTAAAGATTTAAAACCTGTTGTTGAAACTGAAAAACCTGTAAAGAAAGAAGAAAAAAGACATTCAAATCCGATAGCTGCGGAAACATCAAGTATTGTCGCACGTATCAACAATTTTAATACTAACAAAACCTCAAACAGAATGTATGCCGGATATATGAACAATGCAGCCAGTGCGCACAGGGTTATTGATTATTCGGAATTGGTTTACAATCTGAACAGTGTACTTGAGGGCAAAACAAGTGTACATGAACTTTTTATGGCAGTGCATAACCTTTTTACTGATAAACTGTCGAGTGTGTTTACTGCATTTGGTATTGTTCATGAGCAGTCAAGATGTATTAATATTAAATTATTTAATTCGATGGGAAGCACTTATTCCTCAAAGTTTCTGCTTTCTGACGAGACAAATCCTGTAATTCAATGTTTTAACAGCGGTACTGCGATTTTTCAGGATGATAATAAATTTTTAAATATACCTTATCTGCCGGCATCAGCAGCATATATCTTCCCGCTTAACTCAATTAACGGCTGCAAAGGTGTTATGATTATCGGAAAAGATTCTCTTGAAAATCATACAGGCCTGTTTTCATTTATCGCAAATTATTGTGCTTTGTTCCTGCAAAATGTTGAGCTTTTGGAGCAGACGAATAAGTACGCAAACACTGATACACTTACAGGACTTTATACACACAGGGGATTTCAGGAAGTTTTGACTGCGGAATTGAAAAAGGCGGAAGAAAATGAATCAAATCTTTCTATAATTATGCTTGATGTTAATAATATTTCAAAAATTAACAGAGAACTCGGGCATGCCAAAGGTGATGAGGTTATTAAACTTCTTGCGGAAAAAGTTAAACAAAATATAAGAAGCACAGACAAAGCTGGAAGATACGGCGGTGACGAGATAGCTATAATACTTCCCGATACAAGCACTGCTGATGCAAAGTATCTTGCGGAATATATTACATACTGCCTGTCCTGCTGTTTTGTGGACGATGTTGGACCGGTTAAGGTTTCGGTCGGAATTGCAACATATCCCGAGTGCAGCAAAGATCAGGAAAAACTTCTTATCCTTGCCGAACAAGCAATGTATATATCGCAGGCAAAAGGTTATAAAGAAGGTATGTCCGCGATTATCAGCTCTGCTGATTATAATTTCTGGGATGATGAAGCGTTAAATTCTTTTGCGGAAGTTGTTGCCAAACGTCATTCCCAGCTTGGAATTGATTTCGGCGAGGAGCTTTTACATAAGTTTAATAATGAGCAGATTGTTTCGCAAAATCATCTTATGGAGCTTGCAAACTCCCTTGCCGGCGCAATTGATGCAAAAGATCCTTATACAAAAGGTCATTCAACATCTGTTTCAAGATACTCGGAAGCTCTTGCCCGTGCTATCAACCTTCCTGAAGATGAGGTTCAAAGAATTAAGCTTGGTGCACTTCTTCATGATGTAGGTAAAATCGGTATTCCTGAAAATGTTCTTAAAAAACCCGGCAAACTTGAAGGGGAAGAATGGGAAATTATGAAACAGCATCCGGTAATCGGGGCTGAAAAGGTTCTTGCGCCTAATGATGCGCTTCGCGATTTAATTCCTATTGTAAAATATCATCACGAACATGTAGACGGAAGCGGTTATCCTGAACACCTTAAGGGTGAAAATATTCCGCTTGCGGCAAGAATTGTTGCTGTTGCCGATACTTTCCACGCATTAATTTCCGACCGGCCTTACCGTAAGGGTATGAGTGTTGAAAAGGCATGCGAAATTTTAAAAGACGGTGCCGGCAAACTTTGGGATACGGATTTGGTACGCCAGTTTATTGCCATTGCTCCTTCTCTGTCAACAAGTGTTTAGATTTAAACAATTTTGCGGCTGCTAATCAAGTCTGTAATGATGAAGAGTAATATGGAAGTTTGGAAGCCCGGGTGGGGGCTTATTTAGGAGGATTAGAAGCTAAGAAGGTAGGAGGGTATGCCATTATCGGTGAGCAAGGCTCACGAAGTTTTCTATGTCCTCCCCCTGAGGGAGGACCGAAATCTATGATTTCGAGGAGGGGGCAAACTAGCATAAGTTCGGAGGGTAGGAAGATATGCTGTTATCGGCGGGC
>CALVEX010000111.1 GCA_944326655.1 Candidatus Gastranaerophilales bacterium
AGAATACTTCTTGCAGATGACGAAGCAAGTATAAGACGAATTTTGGAAACCAGATTGAAAATGGCCGGCTATGATGTTTATACTGCGCAAGACGGAGAAGAGGCCGTTGCAGCTTTTAATAAGTATAATCCTGATCTGGTTGTGCTTGATGTAATGATGCCCAAAATGGATGGTTACGGCGTTACCAGAGAAATCAGAAGAACATCTGATGTCCCTATAATTATACTTACAGCATTAGGCGATGTTTCTGAAAGAATTACAGGTTTGGAACTTGGAGCTGATGATTATGTGATAAAACCGTTTAGTCCAAAAGAATTGGAAGCTCGTGTAAAAGCGGTTTTAAGACGTACAAATAACAGAGAAACAGTTACTCCGACAGGTAAAGTGACAAAAAATGTTATTACTACAGGTAATATAAAGATTGATACTGCCCGCAGACAGGTATTTAGAAAAAACGAAAGAATACGTTTAACAGGAATGGAATTCAGCCTTCTGGAACTTCTTGTAAACAATTCAGGACAAGCTTTTTCAAGAAATGAAATATTGCAGCATGTATGGGCATATCCGCCTGATCATAGAATTGATACACGTGTAGTTGATGTACATATTTCAAGACTGCGTTCAAAACTTGAAACTGATCCTGCAAATCCTGAATTGATATTGACTGCACGCGGTATAGGTTATATGTTTCAACGTATAAGCTAGTTTAAATAGTTATAGTAATAAAAAATCCTGCTTAATCGGCAGGATTTTTTTTATATCGTCTTGATTTCAATAATTTTTATGTTATTATAAAAAAGTAACAAATGGCGTCTGTCGTCAAGCGGTTAAGACCTCGGATTGTGGTTCCGATATGCATGGGTTCGAATCCCATCAGACGCCCCATTTTTAACATTTCGGGGTTAGCTATATGAGACGATTACATGAACGTATTGAAAATTTTGAAAGAGCTTTTATCCTGTTTCAAAATATGCGTAATAATTATGTGGCTGATAAATATAGTGATTCCAACAGATTAGCTTTAACACAAAGTTTTGAAATCGTCTTTGAGTTGGGCTGGAAAGTATTAAAAGACTATTTATTTACTAAAGATATTGAAGTGTTTACTCCAAGAGATTCTATAAAAGCTGCTTTTTCTGCTAATATTCTCCCTAAAGCGCAAATTTGGATTGATATGGCTAAGGATAGAAATGCGAGTTCTCATGAATATAATATGGAAAAAGTTGACATTATTCTTGAGCGCATTAGTTCAGTTTACTATAACGAGTTATTGAATTTTAGCGAACAATTTAAAAATAAGGATTTTAATGAGTAATTTCGGACTGCCACAGAGAACTATAAATGAGTTATTGGCTTACTTTTCCTCAAGACCGGAAATTGAAAAGGTTATGATTTACGGTTCTCGTGCTAGAGGAGATTTCCATAACGGTTCGGATATTGATTTTGCAATATGGGCAGATGAACATGAAACTTTTTTTCGAATTTCTGCGGAACTGGATGATTTACCTACACCATATAAATTTGATGTTACCGATTATAAAACTTTAACCCATGAAGGAATGAAAAATAGCATTGACAAAGATGGTATTTTATTTTATGAGAAGTAAATAATTTTATCTTAAGTAGCAAAAAAAATTTTTATGATTTTTAGTATTATGTGACTTATTAAATGGAGATAAATATGCAAATTTTACCCTCAAGCTCAAGCGGCAATTATTCCCCAAATTTTCAAAGATTTATAAAAGTGAAAGGCGAACTTGGTCAAATTGACCGGCTAAGGACTAAAGTAGATGATTATTCAAACGATTTGCTTACAATTGTAAGGCCTGACAAAAATGATGAAAATGGAGCTCTACTATATATCATGACAGGCACTACTTCAGATAAGTTTTTAGATTTAATTCCTAAAATGTGGTTTAGAAAGCTAAAAAATAATTTAGAAAAATATATCGGTGAAAAGCCCGAAAAAATGCATTTGAAAACATTAGAAAAAGAGATTGATGCTGATAAATTTATTCTGTAGTATGTTCAATATTTAATAATTTTCTTTTTATATCCAGTCCCCCTGCATAACCTGTTAAATCACCGTTTTGGCCAATTACTCTGTGACAGGGAATTATTATTGCAATTGGATTTTTGTTGTTTGCCATACCCACTGCGCGGCATGCTTTTTCATTTCCTGCTGCTTTTGCAATATCTTTGTAAGTCCGTGTTTGTCCGTAAGGAATTTTTTTTAGTTCCTGCCAAACTTTTATTTGAAACGGACTTCCGTTTAATGCTAGAGGAATATCAAAAGTCTTTCGTTTACCTTTTAAATATTCATCTATCTCTATAAATGTTTTTTCAATTAGGGGAGACTTTTTTATCGGGTAATCAAGCTTTTTAAAAGAAATATTTGTTATTTGTCCGTTCCCCTCGGCAATAAAAATTTCTCCTATTTTGGTATTATACGAGTATTGAAACATATTAAGATTCCTTTAAATGCTTAATGTGTTTGTAGATGTATAAAACGCCTAAAATTCCGACAATAGCTACTATTGCAATATCAAATTTGTGCCAGATATGTTTAAATGCTTCCATATTCTGTCCCATTTTAACCCCTACATACACAAGCACATAACTCCACACAAGCGACCCTAAAAATGTAAGAGTAAAGAATATTCTTTTTTTAGCTTTTAAAATTCCGGCCGGAAGCGAAATAAATGTTCTTACAACCGGAAGCATTCTGCATAAGAAAAAAGCCCAATCGCCGTATTTTTCAACCCATTTGTCCGCTTCTTCAAGATCTTTATGCGATATAAGAAAGTATTTTCCATATTTTTCAACAAATTTTCGTCCACCGAAATATCCAAGGTAATAAGAAGGGATTGACCCGAGCACGCATCCGAAGGCTCCGGCAAAAGCTGCAACATGAAAATTCATTTCGCCTTTGCTTACTATATATCCAGCAAAAGGCAAAATTGCTTCACTCGGGAGCGGAATATTACAGGATTCTATTGCCATTAGCATGCTTATTCCCCAGGGACCCATAATTGTTATTACATGTTCTATAAAACTAATTAAATATGATAAAATAAGATTAATAAATTCCAT
>CALVEX010000112.1 GCA_944326655.1 Candidatus Gastranaerophilales bacterium
TATAACAAAATTCAGGCTGCAACAAAAGAAGTTCTTGTAGAACAAAAACTTGATGCCGTAGTAGATTACAGAGTAATATTTGTAGGCGGCGTTGATGTATCTGATATCGTAATCCAAAAATTAAAAAGCGGAAAATTCTAATCTAAAAGCAGGAAAATATCAATGAACTATTCTGAAAACAACGAGCAATACCATATAGGTTTAAAACCCGGCGACGTGGGAGAATATGTAATCCTTCCCGGAGACCCGAAAAGATGTGAAAAAATTGCGGCATATTTTGATGATGCAAAACTTATCGCTGACAGACGAGAATTTACGACCTATACCGGTTACTTAAACGGGGTTAAAGTAAGCGTAACCTCAACCGGTATAGGCGGTCCATCCGCGGCAATTGCATTAGAAGAACTTGTAAATGTCGGAGCCAAAACATTTATCCGTGTCGGGACTTGCGGCGGAATGGATATTAACGTTAAAGGGGGAGATATTGTAATCGCAACAGGCGCAATCAGAATGGAAGGTACCTCAAAAGAATATGCACCTATTGAATTTCCGGCAGTTGCAAATCTTGATATAATAAATGCACTTGTTCAAGCCGCAAAAAATCTAGATTTTGATTATCATACAGGAATAGTTCAATGCAAAGATTCTTTCTACGGACAGCACAATCCGGAAAGAATGCCTGTCTGTTATGAGCTTTTAAACAAATGGGAAGCCTGGAAAAGACTCGGCTGCCTTGCCTCTGAAATGGAATCAGCTGCCTTGTTTATAGTTTCAAGCCTTTTAAGGGTAAAAACAGGGTCGGTATTCCTAACAGTTGCAAACCAGGAAAGAGAAAAACAAAACCTTGACAATCCTGTTGTTCACGATACCGATAGAGCAATAAAAACAGCAGTAGAAGCCTTAAAAATTCTTATTTCAAAAAACTAAGGAGTGATTATGTACAATAAAAAAATGCAGTATGTTATAAAAACCTGTTCAAGCGAAAACACCCAGGAACTTCAAAATTTGCTGAACGAAATGTCTATGAATAACTGGGAACTCTACAGCATGCAGGAAGCTGAAAATGACGAAGGACAGATCTTATGTCACTGCATTTTTATGAAAGAAGCCGAATATGGGATGTCCGAAACAAGTGCAGATGTTATAAATATATCTAACTTTAAAAGCCAAATGGAAAAAATGCTTTCACCATCCCAATCACCTTATGACATCTGTCTTGAAATTCAGGGGAAAATCAGGGAACAGAAAGCAAAAATTTCTAAAATAAAAGAAGAACTTGAAGGAGAAGCTCCGGCTTCTGTCAGCAGAAAAAAACTTAACGATAAAATTTCAGCGGGTCTGAAAGAATTAGAAGAATTAAAAAGCAAACTTGCCAAAGCAACGTCTCCCAATACAATGTATTCAATGCTTAAGGAAGAAAAATTATCAATTCTTCTTAGCGAAGAAATTTTAGGCTATGTCGAACCTAATCAGGAAATACTCGAAGAAGAACTCATCTCTGAAACCGTAAAATCAAGACTCAAACTTACTGAAACTCTCGGCTTTGTTATCCCGAAAATTGTTTTCAGAGACAGCGAAAACCTTAACCCTTACGAATTCAGCATAAATATACGCGGGATTGAGGTATTTAAGGCATTAGTTTATCCCGGATTTTTAATGTTTTATTCTGATGAACTCCATCTGGATAAAAAAATTAAAGACTCTGTATCCGATGTTGACCAAATAACGGGCCGCGAAATCGTCTGGATAGAAAAAGAAAAAACAAAAGATTTCTGGCAGAATGGAATTTCAAGTTCAGAATACATTGCACGGGCTCTTGAATTTTGCGCAGTAAAATATGTAGATGATTTACTCGACTATGAAGAACTTGACAAATACATTGATGTGGTCGGCAACACAAATGAATTTCTTGTTACAAACATAATTCCCGACTTTGTATCTCTTTCTGATTTGAGATTTATTTTGACGAGTTTGATAAGAGAAAAAATATCAATCAAAGATATTACATTTATCTTTGAAAAAATTAATGACTTTGCCGCAGACAGCTCAAAATCGGATTTAATAAAGAAAATTCGTCTATGCTTGTCCCGCCAGATATGCAAAAATAATAAAAATGAAAATGGCGAAATAAACGCATTTGAAATTTCAGAAACTACACTTGAAAAATTCACACCGAATTTTGATGAAAGCGATGATGCAATTATACGTATTGATGCCGATTTTGCAGAGCAGCTTGCGGAAAAATTAAATAAAAAAATCAACAAAATGAACATCGAAAATCCAAAATTGCTCGTACCTCTGGAATTCAGACATTTGATATTTACTCTTCTAAGCAACTATATGAATAACATAACAGTACTTTCCAGGGAAGAAATAGGCTGCAATGCAAAAATAAATGTTATTGCAGAAATTTAAAATCACTAGCAAAAAAAAATTTGTTTAAGTTTTAATATATTATGAAGGTTTTAGGGATAAACAACACAGTTACATTTGAAAGACGCCCGACAAAAGAAGAAGAACCGGGTTTAAAAGCGGCATGCCAAAAAGCATATGAAGCAATCGGCTCCTCAGACAGAGTTATAATTACACATGGCTCATGTTTTCCTGCTGTCGGGAGAAATACATATATAGGTTCTCCCTACGGGAATGCCGCTAAAGAATATATAAAATTTCTCCAATTATACGGCTTTAACGGCAACCAGCTTGGCCCGGGAGGAGAACTTGAAATGCTGCCTGACGGAGTGAAACCTTCTCCGTATAGTGCATCTGCATTCGCCAAAAACAAACTTTTTATTGACCTTGAAGAACTCACTAAAGAAAAATACGGGAAAATTCTTTCTGAAGAAACATACGTAAATGTAACAAAACTTCCTGAAATAACGGATAAAGATTACGAACTGACGGATTTTAACCAGGCACTTAAAACATATGACACAGCACTTGCGGAAAGCTATAAAAATTTCAAAGCAAATCTTGCAAAAGGCCAGCCCCAGGCTATTGCCTTGAATGCAGAATTTCATAAATTCTTAAAAAGAAATGACACCCGTCTGACAGACGAAGGTATCTTTAAAGTACTATCAAACCATTATAAGACTGATGAGTTTGAAAAATGGGATAATGAGCTTGATAAAAATCTTATTTTAAGGGCTAAACAGGGCGATATTGATGCCATAGAAAGATATTATACAATTAAGGCTGCAAATAAAAATTCAATTGACCGGTATAAATTTGAGCAGTTTATTGCAACAAAACAGATAAAAGAAAATAAAGAATGGCGAGATAAACAGGGATTCAAATATATAAACGATCTTCTTATAGGCTGTTCTAAAATGGATGAGTGGCGTTTTAAAGATGCGTTTCTTGAAAACTACAGTATCGGTGCATTTGAAAACGGTAACAGGCATCAGGTATGGGGACTTCCTGTAATTAATCCCAAAAAGATATTTAAAGGCGAAAATCTGGAACTTAATGTCGGAGGTAAATTTTTAAAAGAAAAACTCAATTATGCTCTGGAATTTTGTGAAAATATACGAATTGACCACGTTTTAGGCCTTGTAGATCCGTTTATTTTAAGGAAAGACAGCATTTTCTTTAATGAAAACAAACAGCCTGATTATAACCGGTTAAGAGGTTCTTATCTGTCAGAAACATTTGAAGACGGACAAAAACTTGATGATTACAATAATTATCCAAATGTATTAGAAAGAATAGTACTCCCGACCTTGAAAGAACACAATCTTAAGCCGACGGATCCGGTATGGGAAACTGTTTGCAGTAATCCTAAAAAGTTTACAGAAATATATTACGACAAACTCCACTTGCCTGACACGCTTATACTCCAATGGACACGTGCAGAAAGACCTACACCTAAGTCCAACAGGTTAACAGCGGAACAAATTAATTGGGAGGACAAATGGGCACTTATAGGCTCTCACGACGATATTCCCGTTAACCGCATGATTATTGAAAAAGACTGGATAAGAGATAATGATGCATGGCATCCTCTATACCTTGCAGGATACCTGAACCAAGATCCTGCAAGGGCAGACAAAAGCGTAGAATTTTGTAACAGAATTTCTGACCACTATAGCGATGGAAGCAAAAAAGAAGGCGATGAACTTAAAAAAGCTGATGCAGAACGTGTTAAGGCAAAATTTGCAGAACTCATGACAAGGAAAAAATTTGAAATATCATTTGCAGACCTTTTCGGCATAAACGATATAGTTTATAATATAGGCGGTTCTCAAAAAGATGATAACTGGAAAGAACGTCTTACACCGGATTTTATAGACAAATATTACAAAAATCTTGCAAGTGATAACCCAACGGCATTGAATGTTCCGGAAGTGCTAAAAATGGCATTGCAGGCAAAAATAGATCAAACGTTAATTAACCACTGCTCGGATAAAAAAACAGCAAGAAAAAACATGTATGAAGAATATGGACCGCTCCTGAATGAGCTTCAAAAATATGCTGATATATTAAAAGAACCTGAGCCTGAAGAAACTGCAAACAAAGCGCAAACTTCTGAGCAACAATAGCTGGTAGTTATTGCAAAGGATAGAGCAATTTGTTCAACATG
Organism: Candidatus Gastranaerophilales bacterium; assembly: GCA_944326655.1. Lineage (GTDB taxonomy): Bacteria > Cyanobacteriota > Vampirovibrionia > Gastranaerophilales > Gastranaerophilaceae > Stercorousia. The sequence continues at coordinate 4,583 of CALVEX010000112.1, forward strand.
TATTACCTGTCTCTGTGTGTTCCTACTTCAATTCCCGGGACACACAAGAACAAAGGAACAATTCTCTGTATGAATGAAGCTCCCTTAGATTTATCCGCCATCAAAGAAACTGCCATACCTAAATCATCAACATGAGGGGCAAAATCCGAACCTTTAATATTTCTTTCAACTTTTTTATGGAATATTTTTTCATTAATAAAGTTTGAGACTTTGTTTCCTGCAATTATGCCTACACCTAAAGCAAATATTGTTGCCAGAGAACCCGGAACTATTTTTAAAATTTTATTAAAATTCTTTGCAAAACTGCCTGAACCTTTTAACTGAGGCATAACAGATACAATTTTTTCTTTATTAGCTTTATAAAGTCTTGACATTCCGCCGACGCAGGCAACAGGAACCAATACATTTCCTAAAAGCTGGTTAACAGATTCTCTTAACTTTGCCTTAAAATGTTTTTTATCATCAAAAATAGCACCGCCTGCTAAACCTCCCGCTACAGATGCAGAAGCAAGAGAAATAATTTCTTTTTCTTCAAGTTCTATTGTTTTTTTATTCGGATGCTTTTTATCGAATAATCTAAAAATAGCCCAGTCTTTAACCGGTGTATTTTTTATCGCCGAAGGCTTTAACGAAAATCCCTGTTTTTTAGCAATTACAGCAAGTGCCGTTCCTACACCGAGAGCCGAAGTTAAAATAACCCCGGGCTTCAAATATTTATTACGCTCATTGTCATGTTTATGATGATGTCTGTGTCTATCAGCAGTATATCCGTTAAAATAAGTTACCTTGTCAATCATACAACTACCTTCTGTTTCAATTTTAACAAAAACACTGAATAAAAAACATTGTTATTTTTTCATATATTTTTTACAATTCTTAATTAGTGTAAGAATAACATTATATCTTGTAACAAAATATTAAAGAAATATAAAATCAAAGCAAAAAAATTTATTCAGGCTTATTATATAAGATGTTTAGTGGAAATAACTATGGAAGTAAGACCCCAAACAATTTCACAATTCAGTTATCCTCGAAGGTTTGTCCGCGGGCTTGCAAGCCGAAGTCTGGCACCCTTAATTTTACTTGAGTGCTTTGTAACAGGCGGAAGAACTGTTCAGGCTTATAAAAGAGGCGGTTTTGAAGAAGCAAGGGAAAGATTTACGGAAGAATCAATAGGAGCATTATTCTGGTTCGCCGGCGTAAAAATGTTCAACAGAATGAATGACTGGATTGGCAAAAAGATTTTAAAGCTGCATACATCAGACTTTGATGCGCAGGAAGACGGAGTCAGAAAACCTCTTAAAAACTTTTTATTTGATGACAAAAACTTAAAAGCAAAAGCAAAACTTGAAGGGAAAACCGGTAAGTTAATTAAAAATCTTACCAAAAACCAAATCGCAGTATTTAAAGCATTAAAAATCGGATCCAGTATTATACTTGCCAATGTTCTGGTAGGGCTTGTAGTTCCAAAAATTAACCAGCACATAACAGCGGTTTATCACGAAAAACACTTTGGAACCCCAAAAGAAGACTCTCAAAATTCAACGAATCCGCAAAATTATCAGCAATTGTCAATGGATAAATTCTTAAAATCCGAAGACAATAAAAATATTCCGTTCGGGATGAATTATAACGCACTGCTTTCAATAGCCAATAAATTTGAGAATGATGCAACTTATCAGCTTATTTCAACAGATGTAGGTATCGCAGGCGGCCGTGCCGTAAGCTCAAGGAATAAACATGAAAGAACAGAAGTATTATTCAGAGATTTGACATCAATATATTTCTATATGTTTAGTATGCCAAATATTAACAGGTGGCTCAACCAGATAGAGGACGGAAGAAAAACCCGCCTTGATCCTGTTGCTGCCAAACAGGTTACAGACCATCTTGAAGCTGTGTTAAAAGAACAGAGCAAAAACGGAAGAATGACTGTTGAAGATTTTGCCCGTGCAGCAATCGGTGATAACAGCAACGTCGGATTTATTGACAGAGATTTAATCCGTAAGTTTGACGAACACAAAGTCATAACTCTTGATGAATTTAAAGCTTACTTAAAAGAAACAAAACAATTCAGTGAAACAGATATTACAAAATATACAAATCTGGCAGAGCGCATGTCAAAATTACAGCCGGAAGTTGAAGGGGTATCTGTTCTGACCAAAAACCAGGTTAAAGATATATTCAGGGAAGGCGCAATTAATCAGCCTGAATTTTTACAAAACGTATTTAGTGTAGCGACTAAAAATGCATCAACCGACAAATACCGTTATGTAAACTATGAAGAACTGGCAACTCTTAAAGAAGATATTTTCCAATATGTTTCAAACATAATTGAAAAAGCACGCAAAAACAAAACCGAAATCACATCTGATATTCTTAAAAAAGCCTGCCGTGAAAACTTTATTAAAAACACATGCAACTGGTCTGTCGGTTTTGCAATTTCCGCATTATTCTTATCAACCCTAATTCCGAAAATGCAATACTGGATTACAAGAATGACAACGGGACAAAACAGCTTTCCGGGTACGGCGGATTATTCAAACGAACCTAAAAATAATAACACAAAACTTTTTAACCGCAAAAAATAATCGGGATATTATAAGTTTTTCGGGGTTTATATCGCAGTTTACACCAAATGTCTCAAAAATACAGTCATAATGTCATTCCGAACTTGTTTCGGAATCTCTATATTGTTAGACCCTGAAACAAGTTCAGGGTGACGTTTTTTACCATATTTGGTGTAAACTGCGATATAAATCCCAGTTTTTCATGCTTGTAAAATATTTTTGCCCATGCCATAATTTAATTATCGAAAGGCTTGTCATGTCAAACACTTTAGTATATTTACTTGATGGAAAAATATATATAAATCTTACTAACAGATGTACTAATGATTGTATTTTTTGCCTTAGAAAAGATAAAAGTGATGTAAAAGGGCAGGAACTCTGGCTTGATAGTGAAAATTTTACGGCCAAAGATGTTATTGAACAGTTTGAAGACATTATAAAAACACATTTCACGCATCACTCTTCACCTTTAACTGAAGTTATCTTCTGCGGCTACGGGGAACCTATGATGAAGCTTGATATTTTAAAAGAAGTCGCTAAATATATCAAGGAAAAATACCCCGATACAAAAATTCGTGTAAACACAAACGGACATGCAAATTTTGT
>CALVEX010000113.1 GCA_944326655.1 Candidatus Gastranaerophilales bacterium
ATACAGAACCAGAATTTGCAAAAAGTAATCAGTCAACTCGGTTCAGCAACATAGAGAGCAATAAATTATGTACACAATTCAGGGAATGATAAGAAAAAGTATTAATAACACCTTTACCCAGTGGGAAAGGCTGGGTTATGTTGCGAACAATCTGGCAAACATAAATACAAACGCCTATAAACCCGTACGTTTTGAGCAAATGCTTGATGAGGACGGATATTTAAGAGGTGCAATAAGAACGGATCACAGTCAGGGGTCAATAAAAATTACGTCAAACCCGTATGACGTTGCAATTGACGGTCAAGGATTCATTCCTGTTGTCTCCCCGTCAGGCGAAGTTCAATATACCCGTGACGGCGGTTTTAAACAGGGGAAAGACGGATATCTGGTTACAAATGATGATTGGATTGTCGGCGAAGGTATAAAAATTCCGACAAACTGTTATAAATTTGAAATCAAGCCCAATGGCGATGTTGTGGCATTTGATTCATCACAGGCAAATGAAAAATATTTAGGGAATATTCCGCTTGTAAGATTTGCGAATCCCGAAGGTCTTGAGCAGGCTGACATGAACAGATTTGCAGTAACCGCAGATGCCGGTGAACCCGTTTTGATAAAAGACCATGCCTGCTTTAAACAGCATAATATTGAAATTTCAAATACAAATGTTTATACTTCAACAAGCGAAATGTTACGACTTAACGCATCAATGCTTGCAAGCACCCAGATGCTTAAGGTTATTGATGATATGTATAATAAAGCAATAAATATCCGTGAGGGTTAATGAGGGAGGTTAGATAATGTACACATCTTTAGACAGTATGGGAAAAGTTTCCCTGATGATGGATTTAATATCACAAAGACAGCGCGCAATCGGTTCCAACATAGCAAACGTTGATACACCGGGTTACGTAAGACGTGATATTGATTTTGCGACTTATCTCGGAACGATGAACAGCCCTTTGGAAACTAAACTTTCGCAAAAACTGGGACCTTCAGGAGTTATAGAAGAAAGACAGTATGAAGAAATTAATCCTGCACAGGAGCTTATTGCATTGCAGGAAAACTCCATGCTTTATTCAATGGCAACAAGAAGAATGTCCAACATAATTACCGAGATGAAAACGGTGATAAATGTCGGTAAATAACGGGAGAGATAAATTATGAGTATATTGGAATCATTTAATATAGGATCAAATGCCCTGAGAGCACACGGACTGCGTCTGGATATCCATGCCAAAAACGTGGCGAATATTGATACGCCGAATTACGTAAGAAAAATTCCTGTATTGAATGCAACAGAGGATATTTCGTTTCACGGTTTGATGAATACCATGAAAAATGATGTATTCGGAGTCGGAACTTTGTCATATTTGCAGGGCGGAGTAACCTTTAGCGGCGTAGTTGAAGATCCGACGCTCGGCGATAAAATATACAGACCCGGACACCCCGATGCAGACGAAAACGGTTACATAAGATCATCAAACGTAAACGCGATGGTTGATATTGCAGATGCCGTATTGGCGCAAAGGGCATATGAAGCGAACCTTGCGCTTGTGAATATTACAAAATCCATGGCATTAAAAGCTATTGAAATCGGAAGATAGGCTTTACAATTAAAATTTATTATATTAAAATGACTATGTGGCTAAACATAGTCATTTTTTGAAAAGTTAATTTATGTCGTAGTGACACCGTGCCGAAAAAAACAATTGATAATTGTTTTTTGAGAGGGTATGAATGTAAGTGAATACATCCGTCACGGAGACAAGCCAAAGTTTGAAAATTGAATAAGAGTATATGTCGTAGTGACGGAATCGGTATACGTGCACGTTTGAGGGGCGTGTGGGGCAACCCGTGCGGGTTCAAGTCCCGCCTACGACATTAAAAAAAGGATAACTTTAGTTATCCTTTTTTTAATATGCTTGATTGGTGAGGGCTTAAATCTGTTTTAGCGGGTTCAGCGGGAGCGAGCTGAGGCTGGAGTGCTTTTGTTTGGAGTGATGAAATCACGAAAACAAAACACGGAATTGCCGTTAATCGCGAGCGACCAAGACAAGTCCCGCCGTCGACACCATAAAAAGAGAGATAAAAACCTCTCTTTTTTATTTGGGACTAAAATTTTATCGTCAGACAAGTATCCTAAACTACATACTAGCTTTTGAATAAGAGATGAATTCAATTTATGCAAAAACACTATCAAGAGCTTTTAAAATGTTACTAGGAATGTCTTTAACCCCTACTTCACTTTCGTTTGTTTTAGGTTTTACCAACGAATAATTATCTTGAATTTCTTTTATTGCCTTTTGCATATGCTGTCTCTCAATCATATTTTTACACTGTTCAGCTTCTTTACTGATAGTTTCTAATATTTGTTCTCGTTGTTCTGGTTTTGTATTATAGATGCGTTTTAATATTTTAATTGCTGTTTTATTACCTGCAATGTTTGAATTAAACATTGTATCGAACGACCTCAACTTTGAAATACTTAAATATGGAACTATACCACCTATGTCAAAACAAACACCATTAATTCTATTGGCAACACTTTCATCTGTATGTCTTAACCCTAATCTTTGAAAATTAAACTCTCTTATCGCATTAGCAGAAGAGTTTAAGAATTTTGAAAGAGAAAATTGTATATCACCTAGATAAAACATATTAGGTAAAACAAGTCCTTGAGTTTCATCTAACTTATGTCCTGCAAATTTTCTAATGTATTCTGCTGAATTAGCTTCTGCAAAACTTCCATGTAATCTTCTTACAGATGCGCAAGATTCTGCATTAAAAGAATTGCTTATATCTTGCATTTGATTTTTCAAAGCAGAAATATTACCTTTATCTAAGTTTATCCCCATTTTTTGTGCTTGATTTGCTATATCATCAACAGAGTAGCTTGTAAAAAGTTTGTTTATTATATCAGTCAGAAGTTTTGATTGAGCATCATCGGATTTAAATGTCTTTATTACATTATCTGCAACAACTTTCTGTCCTTGTTTGTTTAAAACTTCTAATTTGAATGCGTCTCCATATGCGCCATTTCCAATAAATGTAAGTTTTACATTATGAACATCTGGTAATACAGATTTAAGACTTCTCATAAGCATATTTTCTGCTTTTAGTGTTAATTCAGTTATTTTTTCATTAAAGATTTTGTCTTTATAGAAATCTGTTTTTCCCTTTTGCAAATTGTCCAAAATTTTAACAGCATTATCCAAACTAAGTCTACATCTTCGTATACCTTGCATTTGAAGTTTTTCACATTTTTGAAGAATACAAGCTGTATCAATAAAAGTATCCTGTATTAGTCTAATGCTTTCACGCTTACAATTAGGATTATTTTTAATAATAATATTCAGCAAATCATCAGGTAGATTGCCAACAAATTTATTTTTAGCAAATTGTGCCATTTCACTTGTAGTAGAATAATTAATACCGTGACTAAATATATTTTTAAATCTTGAAATAGGTGTAGATACTATTGGAGAATTCACCTTAGAAAATCCTTTAGCTATTGACATTACAGAACTTGTAACATTCCCCATACAAAATAACTCCTAACCTAACTTATATCTATATAAAGTTATTATCTCTCTAAAAATTGCCTAATTTTTAATATACAGAGAAAATAATCTTAACACTTCAACCCTAAAACACTTCTCATATTGTAATACTCTTGAGTTGACTGTTTCATTATTGATATTAATTCGCTGTATAATGTTTTTGTACTGTAGCTAAAAGGTTCCATATTCGGGAGCTTATCGACAATTAAAAAAGAGTCCTTTTAGGGCTCTTTTTTAATTGTCGTCAAGAGGATGCAGAACCCCAATGCGAAGCATTTCTAGGGTTCAGCGGATTTGCGGACGGACGACACGAACGAAGTGAGTTAGTCCGGATAGCGAACAGATTGAGCCG